>CAMLLI010000119.1 GCA_946480685.1 uncultured Flammeovirgaceae bacterium
ATCACCGGCTACTGTAGTTGCTATAGTATAGCTGCTGCTGTTAGCACCTGCTATATTAGTTCCGTCCTTTCTCCACTGATACGTTACACCGGTTGTTACACCGGCATTTACACTGAATGTTACATTTTGTCCTGCACAAACTATTTGACTTACCGGACCGCTAATGATTTCAGGCTGTTCCTGTATCGTAAGGATCGATGCCGTGCTGGTTACTGATGGTGAGCATGTACCGCTTACTACAACGGTATAGGTACCCGCATCAGACGCAGAAGTGCTTGCTATAGAATAAGTGTTTGCATTCGCTCCTGCTATATCTACTCCATTCTTCTTCCACTGATAGGTTAAGCCTGTGCCGGTAGCTGTTACGCTGAAAGTAGCCGGACTTCCTTCACAGATGGCCTGACTTGCTACAGGTTGCGCTGTGATCGCTGGCAGTTCGTTAACGGTTAACGTAGCCGCTGATGTTGTTATCGATGGGGTACATGTTCCGGATACGATCACATCGTAATCACCGGCATCGCCTGCAACAACACCTGTTATAGTATAGCTGCTAGCGTTCGCTCCTGCTATATTAGTTCCGTCTTTTCTCCACTGATACGTTACGCCCGTTGTTACACCGGCATTTACACTGAACGTTACATTTTGTCCGGCACAAACTGTTTGGCTTACCGGACCGCTAATGATTTCAGGCTGTTCCTGTATCGTAAGGATCGATGCCGTGCTGGTTACTGATGGTGAGCATGTACCGCTTACTACAACGGTATAGGTACCCGCATCAGACGCAGAAGTGCTTGCTATAGAATAAGTGTTTGCATTCGCTCCTGCTATATCTACTCCATTCTTCTTCCATTGGTAGATTAAACCTGTGCCGGTGGCCGTTACACTGAAGTTAGCTGTACTGCCTTCGCAGATGGCCTGGCTTGCTACAGGTTGTGCTGTGATCACTGGTAAAGCATTGATCGTTAAGGTAGCTGCTGAACTTGTAACGGGAGGCGTACATGTTCCACTTACAATTACATCATAACTTCCTGCATCACCGGCTACTGTAGTTGCTATAGTATAGCTGCTACTGTTAGCTCCTGCTATATTGCTGCCTCCCTTTCTCCACTGATACGTTACACCGGTTGTTGCACCTGCGTTTACAGAGAAGGTTACGCTCTGTCCTGCACAAACTGTTTGGCTTGATGGACCGGTGATAATTTCTGGTTGCTCTTGGATAGTAAGTACTGATGCTGCGCTCGTTACTGATGGTGAGCATGTACCGCTTACCACAACGGTATAGGTACCCGCATCAGAAGCAGAAGTGCTTGCTATAGAATATGTGTTTGCATTTGCTCCAGCTATATCTACTCCATTCTTTTTCCATTGATAGGTTAAACCTGTGCCGGTAGCTGTTACGCTGAAGTTAGCTGCACTACCTTCGCAGATTGCCTGACTTGCTATAGGCTGTGCTGTAATAGCTGGTAAAGCATTGATCGTTAAGGTAGCTGCGGTACTTGTAACAGGAGGCGTACATGTTCCGCTTACTATTACATCGTAGCTGCCGGCATCACCGGCTACTGTAGTTGCTATAGTATAGCTGCTGCTGTTCGCTCCGGAGATGTTGCTTCCACCCTTACGCCATTGATAACTTAGTCCTGTGCCCGTGGCAGTAACGTTGAACGTTACTGAAGAACCTGCGCACACCGCCTGCGTTGCAGGTGGCACTGTTATAGCGGGCGGTGCATTTACAGTAACACTCACTGTATTGGTAAGGTCAGCATCGCAGCTCGTGGTTGCGTTGGTTGCTCTTACTTTAATAGAAACGCTTGACGCGATAGCACTGCTGGTCAACACAAGATTTCCTCCTGTGCCTGCCTGCGATGTGCTTAATACTGTATTGTCTGCGCTGTTGAGCAATTGATAGTTTACGCCTACTTCTGAGTTGGCAATGGTAACTCCTACGGTTGCTCCCGGACAAATTGATGTTGTTGCCGGGGATACAGCCAGTGATGTATTCGGAACCGGATTAACGGTTACAGATCGAACCGATGTACACGATGGGAAGAATCCTACATAATCATTGTTGGCGGTAAATATCTGGTTGTTGCGTGAAGCTATCGTAGCTGCTGCTGTACCGGCCGCGTTCTCAATACCCATCGTCTGTGCACTGCCATCGGAACCGATATGCGTTGAGTGTATCTCTATGATGTTCGTTGTCTCATATAAATGAATCTGAGAGGTAACATAGTCAGCCGTATTATTCGTGAACTGCACGTTGTTATACTCGATCACCAATACACGCAACGGTGCTGTACCCATTGTCTGGTATCGTATGGTTCCGGTAGATGCATCGAGGTCGGCCCAGGCAATAGCAATTATATCATTGGGAGGAACGGTGTTGGGAATAGTCTGGGGTACCGGCGTAGCATTGGTTCCGGAGAAACGGATGAAACCGTTATCAAACACACGAAGCGATGAGAAAGTATTTCCGTAGAAATTAAAATTGAATCCTATACCAATAGGCACAGATATACTCACACCGATGGTTAAGGATGTAGGACTGGTAAGTGTTATCGGACTAAATGTACCGGTAGTATTTACAGTATAAGAAGATGTTGTACCATCCGTAGTATAAACCTTGTGGGTGCCGGCACCTGCCGCTGCCGGTGAGAAGGTTGATCCGGTTATACCGGGTCCGTAGTAAGTTGTACCTCCTGTGAGGGATACAGAAGCATCATCAGCACAATATGTAGCGTTCAGGTTGGTAATACTGCACTGGCCCAAAGCATGACCCAACGGTAGGGCTACCGCCAGCAACAGCGTCCAGATAGTATATAATAATGTCTTTCTTAACGCCATGGCAGAGAGGCAGTTGGTTAGTATATTGGCTTCCGGTTGAAAATGTAACCTCACAGTACGCTTCGGTAAATATTTAGTTCAAAAACTCCCCTCGGGAATTTACCTTCATCAGGCCGATCTTGGTCTGGGTCTCCAGATCGATAGTCCCTAAAACCAGGATGCGTCCATCGGGTAACTCTGAAACACTCGCCCCTACACTGTTCTGATCGAATGATCCCATATTCGCCGACCATTGTGTCTCACTGTTCAGATTCGTTTTTATCAGTCGTATCGTTGTTCCTGCGGTAGTCTTCTCGTTGGCCAGCAACAAAAATCCTTCGGAAAAAACAGAAGGTGTAACACTTACTGCCGTGAATTGTCCCGAGATGTTGCTTACTGTTCCTTCACCTTGCTTGGACAAATTATCATTTCGCTTGCAGAAATATAGCTGTCCTACACTGCTGGTTACCGTAGCAGTAGGTACCGATGTACCAAACTCGTAGTAGCCTCCTCCTAACAAGGGTGGCACTTTGCAGACAAAGGATAAGATCTCCCAGCTTGTTTCCTTTCCGGCATTATCCGACAGACCGAGCGGTATACCATTGCCAGAGAAATTACTCACTTCAAAATTTGCTTCGAAATCGGTCTCTCCTTTCAATTGACGATCTGAATACGAAAATACGTAGTATATATTCGGAGATGCTTCGAACACTTTTATACCGGAACCGAAATGTTCGCCGGTAGCTCCGACCGGTGTTCCGAGTTCGAGCGTTGTCCAGGCAACGGTTTTAAAATCATTGTTGAAAGCAATTGAGAATATATCTTCCTGATCGGGAGGTGTGAGTTCCGGATCAACGGCTATCGATTCATCGGTAGAGTTACCGGTAACTATAAATCCGCCATTGGACAATGCTGTGATTGACTTTATAAATTGTGTACTCCACTTCTGCTGGTTGTTACCAAACTCCATCCCACCGATGGAATCCCCTTCAGCATTTATCTTGATTACTTTGAAGTCGTACTGATCTTCGTTCGTGGTTACATCCACACCGCGGTACATGTTGGAGAGTATCAGAAAATTTCCATCTGCTGTTGGCTCAAGGTCCTGCGCATTTTCGGATACAATTTCGCGTCCTAACTGATCAAGTTCACTGCCGAACTTCTTTTGCCAGAGTATATTACCTTCTGCATCGGTTTTGATCATGAGTATACGTTGCGCGGCACCCGGCACCATGGTATTGGCCAGTATCATAATGGTACCGTCTGCATTTACAACCATATCTACCGCACGCTGATCGCCATCCTCACCGTAATACTTGATGAAGTAATTTTTGTTATCCTCTTCAAAATCTTTCTTGGAGTCGCAGGAAAGACACACGAAGAACAACGCTAACGCTACAATGCTAATCAACCTTAACTTCATCGCCTTGTCTTTTAATGGAACGCAATACTGCTTTGGAACGGGCATTCTTCAGTTTACGGGGTTTATATAGCGGACGTATATACCCTACCGAGATGAAAAGATTATCCATTCTGAAAAGATCGTCTATATGAGCCCAACGGAAAGAACCATCTCCGGAATCCTGAAAGCTTTCGGATGTTGGATCTTCGCCCCTGTTATAATCGAATATACTGTTGTTATCATCCACGATGTTGGTCATACCGAACGAGTACCGGAGATCGGCAAAGATATAGTCGAGCTTGATCTTGTACTTAACGCCTCCACCCACAAACAGCGAGTAGTTTACAGCGTTTCGTTTTGATTTATACCTGAGCGTAGGACTCTCGCGATCTATACTTTCCACGCGCTGTGTTTCGGGATTATAGTTCTGATCTTTATACTGGATCGTAGCGCGATCACCCAGCAGCAGGTCAAACGAAAATCCGGCATAGCCATAGGGTCTGTACTGTCCTTGTGATGCACTATATTTTACCGAGAGCGGCATTCGTATCCACGTCTGGCGATCATGAAAAGAAGATTCATCGCGACCGAATTGACCGTTGATGCGCTGCTTGTATGACGAGAACACAAAGTTACCCTCCAGCATGGCACTGAGGTTATCGTTATAGTGCCAATCCACACCTACACCCGCCTGAAAGCCTGGTTTTAATATATAGCGTTTACGCACGTCATCGGCATACGTACCGCGGTCTGCAAGCTTTCGGATGATCGATACATTCGGACCGATCTTTACTGAAAGTGAAAATATAGGGGTTGATGTAAATTTCGAACTGAGATATACCAGGTCGATCGGATCGCGTGTCTCATTGGTGAGGTATTCCGGGTTCGCTCTTAAAACTTCAAGGTAACTTTTTTCTGAACCGAACGGATCTTCGAGTAACAGGTACGTTTCTGCCAACAATAAATAAGCGCGTTGCCTCCACTCCCGGTTCTGATTTTTTTCCAGGCACTCACTCAGCATAGCAGGTATACCGTAGTGATGACCGGCATTGAATTCTTCAATGGCGCGATTCAGCACAAGCTCGCATTCATTCTGAGCCAATGCCGAAAAACATGCACTCCAGAACAATGCACAACTGAGTAAGAGTTTAGGTAAAGGTCTTATCATTCGCTGTTAACAATCAATAACCGGTACAAGTATTCTCATATTCAACATCATTTCCTACGTACTTCGTCCATTCATCCTGCGTCATATTCTTCCGTGCAATATTCGGACAAATCTGATCGGCCAGCAACGCAGGGTCTGTTGGCCAGACGCGTATCTCCGATTCGGAACACGCTGCTATCAAAAGATTCGATCCTTTCGCAAAGGCTATATCCCACACAAAGCCGTT
Organism: uncultured Flammeovirgaceae bacterium; assembly: GCA_946480685.1. The sequence continues at coordinate 5,617 of CAMLLI010000119.1, forward strand.
GTTGTTCTCCATCTCTACGGGGAGGTCTTCCGGATTATCCAGTACATATAGCTGCAGCCGTTTATCGAGACCGGCACTCGCGAGTAATTTTTCATCCGGACTAAACTCTACATCGTAAACACCGGCACGATGTCCGGAGAACTGACGTGTCTCCTGTGTTGTAAAGTCATATAGCTTTACAATGCCGCGTTTGTTTGACAGCACATCAACACCGTACGCAAGGGAATTTCCGCTCGGACTATATTTCACCGACAGAATTCTGCTTGAGCTTTCTGTTGCCAGCGTGGTATAGGAATTATTCGTAAGATTTACTTGTATCAGCAGTCCCGACCATGTGCCTCCTATCAATGACTTACCATCCGGATGTATACTGATGGATTTGAGTTCGAACGGAAGTGTTACCAGTGTTTTCACATCGCCTGTAACCTGGTTTACGAGCGATAAGGTTTTGTCGGCACTGGCTACAATAAAGCCGGAGTTATCGGGAAGAAACTCAATGTCGTTTGTTGCGCCTTTAAACCCTTTGATCACTTTTGGTTTTGACTTTGTCTGTTGCACGCTATAGATCTGCACAAAAGAAGAATCGCTTCCATTCACCAGGAAGCTCTCATCTTTACTCAGCGCTATAACTTTGCTCGGGTACGGTGTAGCAAAGCCAGTAGCCGAGTTGGTGAGCTTATCATAATCACCACGATAAATTCGGCCATCCGCCCCGGACACAAAAAAGCTGTTGTTCTTGTCCGATACGACCAATGAACGCATGTGTACGCGTGGCGGCCCCTGAACCTTCATGGCGTTATAGCTGGAACCTATAATTTTTGTGAGCGCACTATATAACCCGCGGTATATATAGGGGTCATATTTCTTACCGCTATATCTCCTGTGAAAGATGTGCCCCTGCATAGCCTGCAATGCAGCAAGATCTTTGTCGTCATCTTCCTGCACCGACTTGGTAGCCAACACTTGGGCTACACGCAGCATAAGCTGGTTCTTGGCGAACAGCCAGTTGAGGTCAGCTTCATCTTTTTTCAGATTGGCAAAGTCCAGGTTTCGTTGCGCTTCCTGGTTGGCAAGTATAGCTTTCTGCTCTTCGCTTCTTGCTTTCACGAGTGCGCGCTCCACATCTCCTTTTGCTGTTTCAAGCTGTGTGATGGTAGATTGTAATTCTTTGTTGTATACATCGGCCAGATCGCGTGCAGCAATCGCATCGGAGCGTTGTTTCTCAGCTTCTTTCTTTTGCTTGAGTGCTTCCTCGCGCTGAACCTGTGCTTCGTTCTTCTGTATATCTGCATACTCGCGGTCGGCATCGGCCTGCAGTTTTTGCAGGTATGCATATACGAAGAAAAGTATAGCAATCAGAAATGCTATACCCAGGATAATAGCAGTAGCACGCGTTCTTCTGAGAACACGTCTCTGCATCATCTCCTGATTTTTTAATTCTGCTTCGTAGGTAATGCGACTGGTATCGAGAAAAACGATCGCGCGCTCAAACGCTTCATCGTAGCGTTGTGCCCACTCGCGTGTAGGCTTCTGCTTCTTCTGCCAGTTTAATGCGAGCTGCAGATCGGGTGTTCTCCACAAACCTGTTTTACCAATCTGATACATGGCTGCCGCATCCGACAGACGTTTATACATCGTTGCTGATTCGAACTCATCTTCAACCCAGACTTCGAGTCGGTTCCAGATACGAATAAGACTTTCGTGCGAAAGCTCGATGATGGAATCTCCGTTAAGCGGTATATGTGCAGCCGGCATCAGGAACGAGCGACCGGGTTTTCGAAATTGTTCTACCACTTCGATCACCTCTTCTTCACTCGCTTCTGCCAATTGAGCGATCAACGCCAATTGACAAGGTCTGCGCATGCCGCGGTTCTCCTGATTTTTTTCTGTTATACTTTTGAAGAGTACTTCCGCTATAGCTTTGCTGCGCAGCGAAAGTTCATCGAATGCTTCGTTGGCGTGCTGCGAAAGTGCTTCGGATATTTTACCAATAGCCGTATAGTGGCGAACGTCTACCGGCTCACCGGCTTCATGGTTCTTCAGCCAGTAATCCCACGTACGCATCAACGCATGTTGAAGGATGGGAAGCTGATCCTGGTCTGCGCCCATATCGCTCAGCAATCGCTTCACCAATCGCTGTGATATATTTCCTCCGGCTACTGCTATAGGTCCTTCGATAGCAGCCTTCTTCTGCTCCCGCGTCATCTGCGGAATGAGATAGTTACTGCTGTTGATAAGTTTTGTTAATCCGGGGAACACAGAACATTCCCCTATAAAATCCGAACGCATCGCCAGTGCTACATATATAGGCACTTCGCGTTGCTGCACGGCTGTCATGAAGAGGCTTACATATAGCTGCGCATCATTTTGTGTGTCACTGTCGACATGATCGCGATAGCGGAATATCTCTTCGAACTGATCAATGAGAAAGAAAATATTTTCAGATGCGTTGCGCTGTATATACTTCGATACTTCCAGTAACCCTTGCGGACCGCTGCGAAGTATAGAGTTAATGATGGGGCGATGAACTGATGCTTCTGATGCCGGTATATATTCATGCTTCACCATGTATTCGAGTATAGCCTCGACTAAACCATGGATGGGTGAAGCACCGGGACGGGCTGTTATAGCATTCCACTCTGTACCTGATTCCGTAACAAAGCCTCCATACAAAACGGGAATAAGACCACACGCCATCAGGGAAGATTTACCACTTCCTGAATAACCCATCACCGTAACAAACCTGTTACGTGCAAGCTTGGAGAGTATCTCATCGATTTGTCCTTCGCGACCAAAGAAAAGATGACTGTCGTCAATTGAAAAAGGGCGCAGGCCAGGAAAAGGATTTTCTACCTCAACCTGAACATTCGGTATCTCTGACGAGTCTTTGTCAAGCCTCTGCGTATGATAGGGTTGGTTATGCATAGTTACCCTGACAGGACTTGAAAGTTAGGAATTTGATGCTGAATGTAGGCACTCTGTTACTTATCTAAAAAAACCGTTCTATAGTCTAAAAAATCAGCTCCCCCGAATATAGGCTAAATTTGAGAAAACAAAAAAGGGGACTGTCAGTCCCCCTTAAATATTTATTTGGTTAGCAATTACTTCACCTTCTTTACGATAGCTTCGAATGCAGAAGGGTGGTTCATCGCTAAGTCAGCTAATACTTTACGATTCAAATC
>CAMLLI010000120.1 GCA_946480685.1 uncultured Flammeovirgaceae bacterium
CTTCCATCCGTTCTTTCTACCAGAATTATTAAGAGGTTAATTCTGTTGATATATATACTGTCAGCCAGCTAAATACTTTTCGAAGTGTTAGCTGGCTGACAAATGATATACATGCCTTAAACCATTTTGCCTGCAATTAGGTTAGTAGTGTTATAAACCCATTACACATGAAGTTTGGTTTTAGTATGCTGGCATTTATACTTCTGATTGCCGGCAGTTCATGCGGACAAAAAAGTAAACAAGCAACATCAACAACAACTATGGCAAATGAATCTGCGCGAGAAGGTTTGGCAGTAGCTACCTTCGGCTCCGGCTGCTTTTGGTGCACCGAAGCTGTATTTCAAAACGTTGAGGGAGTAGAGAAAGTTGAATCGGGATATTCCGGTGGTAAAGTAAAAAATCCTACCTATAAAGAAGTGTGTAGCGGTCTCACCGGTCACGCTGAAGTTATCCAGGTACATTACGATACTGCGAAAGTATCATACGAAGAATTACTGGAGATCTTCTGGAAAACACACGACCCGACCACGCTTAACAGGCAAGGTGCTGATGAAGGTACACAATACCGTTCAGTAGTATTCTATCACAATGAAGAGCAGAAAAAGCTGGCCGAAAAGTATAAAGCAGAACTTGATAAGTCTGGCGCATTTGATAATCCGATTGTAACAGAGATAAGCCCCTATACCGAGTTCTATAAAGCAGAAGATTATCATCAGAATTACTATAACCTGAATGGTAATGCACCTTACTGTTCGTATGTGATTCAACCGAAGCTTGAGAAGTTTCGCAAAGTGTTTAAACACAAGTTGAAAAAATCTTAGAAAATATTTTCACGCATTGAAACCTGAACGCTATAGCCCCGTTAGAATACAGTGAGTAGAGTAATTCTTCTCATAGGTTTAGGTTTAGGTAAAACAAAAAAGCCCAGAGACGCTGGGCTTTTTTGCTGTTTATATATACCTATATATAGCGTGGATGCTCACTATACCATATCTATATTATTTTATAAAATATACTACCAACCAAATACAATTAGGCATATCGCTTCGTTTTATTAAGTTATATTCTTCAGACTTTATTTTACATTAGATATATACCTTTACTGCTGACACCGAAATATTAACAAATAAAAAAGGGAACCGTTGGCTCCCTTTTTCGTTTGTTATCGTTTGCTTAAGACTTATCGGATCTCGTAAGCGATCTCCATCACCTTAACCACTTCGCCTGAGCGGCTCTTGATCGGTGAGAAGCTCGAGCGTATCGTAATCACTTCGCCTTTCCGGTTGATGCGCTTGTAGGTGCCTTTCTTCGGATACCCTGCTGACAGATCTTTCCAGAACTGACGATATTCTTCGCTGTTCTTTTCTTCTTTGGTTGCCAGAATTCTGTGATGCTCTCCTACCACTTCATCCTGCGTATAACCGAATATCTCGAGGAAGTTGCTGTTCACCTTAACAATCGATCCATCGTTGCTATACTCGGAAACAGCCATGGAGCTGTGGATAGCGTTCAGTGTACTTTCGGTTTCCGCCTGGCTACGCTGCATTTCTTCCTGTGTAGCCTGAAGCTCTTCCATGTTCTGACGCATCTCTTCTTCCTGTGCACGCATCTGCTCGGTCATCTCCTGTGACTCTTCCAACAGGCGCTGTGTACGCGCGTTGATCTTCACCGATGAAATGGTAGACGCGATGCTCTCGGCAATCTTCTGCACGAACTCTATTTCGAAATCGCGGAACTCGATAAAGGATGCTATCTCTACCACACCAAAGATCTGGTCGTTTACTTTCAACGGTACAATCAGTACGCTGGTAGGGTTGGCATCTCCCAAACCAGACACGATACGCACATAATTCTGAGGAACTTCTGTGAGGTATACAGTATCACCTTCCTGCCATGCCTGCCCGGCAAGACCTTCACCTTTATAGATCTTGTGGTTGAGGAATTTCTTTTTGTCCCATGCGTAGCAAGCCTTCATGGACATGGTAGCTTCTTCATCGGAAGCAACATCATCAATGATATAAAGCGCGCCCTGGTTTGCTTTCAGGTATTTCACCAGGTTTCCAATGATCTCATCAGCAAGTTTGCCAAGGTCATTGTTATTCGTACGGAGGATCTCTGCAAATTTCGCGAGACCTTCTGTTGCCCAGTTACGTTTCTTATCATCCTCTGAAACTTTCTGCAGGTTGTTACGCATGTTGATCAGCGCATTACCCAGCACATCGTGTTCACTCAACGGCTTGAATTCCGTTTGATAATTACCGCTACCTATATTTTCTGCAAACAAGCTGGTTGACTTCAAACCGGTAACAAGACTGTCCATAGCAACGGCCATCTCTCCGATCTCATCGTTGCTGAACGAGGTACGTTTCTCTTCTACGAGTTCACCTTTACCAAGTTTGATAACAACATTCTTGAGGAAGTTAACCGGACGTGTAATGCTTCTGCGTAAGAACAAGGCACTCAACAATCCGATAAGGATAATGGTTGATCCCAACACCAATGTATAGGTCTGCAGGCTCGATATTGAATCTTTAATCTCTACATCCGATCGCTCCGTTACATCATCCTGCTTTTTGGCAATGCGATTAAGACGGTTGATAAGATCCGTTGTACGCGGAATAACCTGGCTCTCAACAGCATCTTCGGCGAGCAGCTTGGTCAATGGATCCTCGTAGTTCTCGAACGACTGGAGGTTGGCCATTACGGATTTCTTCTGTACTTCGTTGATGAGTGTATCAAACTTCAGGAATACGGTATCCATCCAGGCGCGCTGGCTGTCGCTCTCCCAGGTTGGCATCAGCTTGGTGATACGATCACGCAGCGCAGGATAATCATAATCTTGCAACTGACGTAATGCATTCTTGTCTTCCTGGTTCGTCTGCAGGTAAACCCAGTTGGTCACCAACATTTTAGACCGCGTCACCAGCAGAATGAATTCTTTGATCGCATCCTGTGAAGGACGATAGATCTCACTCGAGCTGTTAACGACATTGTTAATCTCGTTTCCTTTCCAAAAAATAATAGTACCGTTAACAATGAACAATACTATCAGAATGAGAAAACCACCGAGTATTTTATTCCCGATGGTTAACCGAAAGCGAAATCTGCTTTTTTCTTTTTCTTCCATAGGTAGGTATTAGATCATGATTGCCAGACGTGACAACTCATTGCTTATTCTTAAGTTTTTCTTTGTGATCGCGGCCTGATTTAATTCGAACGCCAATTTACCATCTTTCACGATAAAATTGATGTTGCTTCCCTTCACGCCCAACCCCGGCTCTTCGGTTACAATGAGAATGGACAAGGCGTTTACCTTAGCCAGTATATTGTCGATTTGTGAAGATTTATTTGATGGGACGTATAGAATATTACATTTCTTGATGTCGCTAACGTTGTTGATTTTGGTGACTTTGATCGTACGATCTCCGTTAACCTTTTTGGTTTGCGCCATATTCTTGAGCTCATCGAGAATAGGTGTATCACCGAGTACAAGGATTTCAAAGTCCCCCTGATTGTAGGCATCGGGCCATTGTATATAACGTGTAAAGCTGTAGATAAAGACTGATTGAAACTTATGCGTCTGGGAATAGCCAGCTATCTGAATCAGTAGGAAAAGCAAAATGACTATAGATCTCTTCATGCTTCGGTAATTATACTGTTTCTTTGATAAGCATGCAAAAATATGCTCGTCCATAGGATAAAATGTTTGAATTTTAACGTTTTCTGGTACATCAGCCAGTTCTTGCAAGAAGTCAGCCAGTTTTACAATAGTTAAAAATCAGACAATATCTTACGCATCACAAACGGCAGACACTAACGCTGTCCAATTGTGTATACTGTGCGGCATTTCATTTGATATCATTGTTGCATAGCAGACCTTGCTGACAGGATTTTTCTTACTCAGTTTCTTCTGATCGCGCTTCTGCAAAAAAATCTGCATCAACAGAAGCGTTATCATCTTGCCCAAAAGGAGACAAAACAATCTAAAAAAATCGCAGATTGGGAAACTCTGTGCAAACTTCTTACATCGTTACAGGCAATTCTTACTTCGACAGCAAACGTGCCAGTAAAAAATAAAAGGAGCCGAAGCTCCCCTTATCTCATTTATCCTTTTAAACAATTTTACACTTCTATATTCGAACCACTTTTTACGGGACGGATAACGGGACGCGAAAATGTCTGTGTTGTTTTCACCGGTGATGCAGCCGGCACAGTATCTTCTTCAAGCTCGTCTGCTTTTTTCTTCCTTCTGCCCCACCAGATATAGCACCCGGTTATTGGCAGACTTGCACAGATAAGACTGATGCAGAACATCAGAATCTTTCCGGCAATACCAAAGATGGCTCCGACATGTATATCATAATTCATGCGGATAAGTTTATCGGCAGCCGAAGAATTTTCGAAACGGCCGTAAACATGATCAACTGAAAGTTCTTTTAAGGAGTATTGATCGAAGTATCGATAGTCTGTTTTCCAGTAGGTGTTCTCGTCCGAGTTAATCGTCACCGCGATGGAAGAAGCCGTTGTTTCAGGCACGTGAACTTCAACAACTTCTGCTGCTGGATGTTCTGTTTTTATCTTGTCCCACACCAGGTCAATAGTCGGGGCACCGGCCAGTACCCTGTGCGTTGCATCGGAAGCCGGATCAACATACATCAGCGACTTTTCTCCACCGGCTACAGTATATAGTCCTGTGGCGAACCACTGAAAGCCCCATACCAAACCAGTCACCACCAGGATGATGGCAATCCACGTGGCATAAAAGCCAAGTACATTGTGAAGGTCATAATTCTTTCTTCTCCAGCGTGCGCTCCACTTGATGCTGAAGCGTTGTTTGGCAGCAGCTTTATTTCTTGGCCACCACAGTATCATTCCGGAAATCAACATCACCAGGAACACAAGCGTTGCTGATGCTACAACGGGTTGTCCAATTTCATACGGAAGCCAGAGATAAAAGTGTCCTAATAAGATAAAGCGGAAGAATCCTGCGTTCTCATCACGTACCTGCAATACTTCACCGCTATAGGGATTCATATATACCAGGTAAAAATACTCCGGCTCGTAGTTATAGAAGATAACCTGTGCAGCCTTACCCGGCTTCGCGTAAAGTACAGCGTGAATCTTTTTACCCGGCAGTTCTTTCTCAGCAATAGCTTTTAACTGTGACGGAGGCAACACCGGTTTGTTCTGTGCTTCCACAAAACGATACGGCTGCGTGGCATCCTGAATCTCTGCCTGAAACGCATAGATGCATCCGGTGATGGCAATGATAAAAACAATCAGTCCGGATGAAAGCCCGAGCCAGAGGTGAATTTTTCCTATAACCTTCTTTATAGTCATGAATTAAAATCTATAGGTTATGCTTCCTGTAACACTTCTTAATTTCTGCGGATTTACGGTTGAGTATCCGATCCAGTAATGTTCGTCAGTAAGATTATCAACCTTCAAACCTACGCGGAACTTCGAATGATCGTAGAACACAGACGCATTCAATACAGTATAGGAAGGTAATGTAAACACACCGATGCTGGCGCTGTTAACTACCTTGTTATCGCTGGCGTAATTTCCTCCGAAGCCGAAGCCTAATCCTTTTACAGCTCCTTTCTGTAAAGTATAGCTTGCCCAGAAGTTTGCAACGTATGGTGCTCCTGCTGTGGCGGGTCTGCGTCCTGCTACATCTTCGTCTGACTTGGTGAACTCGGAATGGTTATAAGCAAAACCTGCAATGAGGTTAAGCCCTTGCAACGGACTGGCTACCAGTTCTGTCTCCACGCCATTGCTCACCTGTGTTCCATCTTGTATCGAGAAGTTCGGGTGCTGCGGATCTGAACGCACCAGGTCTACAACCTCGATGTCGTAGTAGCTCGCGGTACCACTTAACTTGCCTCCAAGCAAATCTACTTTTATACCCCCCTCGATCTGGTTCGCGCGCTCCGGTGTAAATGCCTTGCCATTGAAATCGACTCCGGTTTTATTGGTAAAGCCGTTCTGATAGTTGGCAAACAATGAAACTTTATCCTTTATCGGTTGGAAGACAACACCAAACTTAGGCGCTAATGCGGTTTGATTGTATGCTGTTCCCGCCACAACATCACCCGTTGTCTCATCCAGGTTTCCTTTGTTATCGAAACGATCTATCCGCAAAGCGGCCAGCACCATCAGTCGATCGGTAATATTGAGTACGTCCGATACAAAAGCGCTATAGGTATAGCTTTTGAAGATTGATGGGTAAACAAAGGCGAAGCCACCATTTATATAGATGGCATCCATGGACGTTCTGTTGAAGTTCCTGTAATTCAATATAGGCTCCGTTACATTTACTGTATCGTATGTGCCGCCTGAGAAATATTGATCGGAGTTTTTATAGAAGAAATCAAGACCGGCTACGAGGCGATTCTTCATATCACCAATGGTAAACTCCCCGATAAAGTTCTGCTGAATTTCGAATACGCGATCGGTGCTGTTTTCTGTGAACTGATCGTTACGAGATATATAGTCTGTTCCTATATCATTCGGATCTCCGGTTACTGCGGAATTAGCCAGCAGGTAGAAATATGGTGACGGACCATCCGAGTAACTATTGGTTACGGTCAGGTTGGTCTGTGATCGCCATGACTCGGATATCTTATAGTCCATCTGTCCAAAGAAGTTTATATTCCGTGACGTCTGGTATAAATCTTCATTAGCGTATGAACGCTTGTAATCAACGTTTAACTCATCAGCGCGATCAACTCCCATCGAAGCAATGGTTTGTCCCCATGGAAAGAAATATACTGATAAGCCTGTATTCTGACCGGTATAGAATTCTGCATCGAAGTTAAAAGATAGTCTGTCATCTACACGATAGGATAAGCTTGGCGCAAACGCGAAGCTCTTGGTAAATCCATTGTCCTGGAAACTGCCTTCGTAACCGTACGCGGTGTTTAACCGGAACAGTACATTTTCGTCTTCATCAAGCGGTGTGTTGAAATCAGCGCTGATGCGGTTGAAGCCAAAGCTTCCGGTAGCGTATGTTACTTCACCGCCTTTGCCAGCGTATGGTTTCTTCGTTACACGGTTGATCAATCCCCCGTACGATGTTAATGCATTACCAAACAAAGTAGCCGAAGGACCTTTTACCACTTCAAGTCGCTCCAGGTTTACCGCATCAATTTTACTCGACACGTTTCCTGCTATACCATTTCTTAACTGACTCTGAACCAGAAAGCCGCGAATGTTATAGTAACTTCCACCATCACCGCTTCGCCCTGTTGCATCCCAAACCTTGGTTAATCCCGGAGCATTTTTGATAGCGTCATCAACCGAGAACACCAGCTGTTCAGCCATCAACTCTCTTGTAATCGTAGTATATACCTGCGGATTCTCCAGGTTTTTCAACGGCATCTTGGATACGTATGCACTCTCACTCCTGGTAAATTTATTCAATCGTTCGCCACGTACTTCAATTTCCTGGAGCTGCTCGGATGTCTCACTCAATGATACTTGTACCGAAGTGTTCTGACCGGCACTTACTTCAATAGTTTGTTCCTTCGGATCGAAACCTATAAAACTTACCAGCAGCTGATAGGTGCCGGGAGTAACTCTTTTAAATTCGAACTTACCATCCGCATCGGTGTTGGTGGCTTTGTTAGTTCCTTTAAGAACTACGTTTACAAACTCGGCCGGCTTTCCATCTGATGTAGTGATCGTTCCACTAACCGTTCCATTTTGTTGCTGTGCGAAAGTCAATAACGAAATCCCAACGAAAGCGATGGTCAAAAATCTTTTCAAAACTGAATACTGAATGCTCATTAAATACAGACTTAACTAATTATTTAGAATCATTTTAAATTCAAAATAACGTCTGTTCCAAGCCTCCTGCAATCGCCTCAACAAGCGAATGATATACCCTATGTAGGGTATACATGAACCACCTTCAGAGGTGACAAAACTTACAAACAACTAAAAATCAAATGGTTGAATAAAACAGAATAACACCCCATAGACAGGTACAACTTCACGAAAGGCAATACCACCGGAAAATTATCGCGAGTAACCAACGAACGGCCTACCTTATCCAACCAGAAGCCAGAAGCCTGCAGCCACTAACAATCAAACCCGTAAGCCTGATCCGCAGATTCGGCATTGCCTTTATCACAGTTCACCAGTCTTCGCGCTTCGAGCACAATTTGTACTTCGGCAAACAGGTGAGCAAGGTCTTCAATCTCCTCATCGCTGTAAACAAGAAAGAGGTTGCTATGCGGACTCGAGAATATCCGGTTGCGTCCGTGTGGCAACGGATGGAAATTTTCACGTGACTGCCGATTGGCAATCACCCATTCAAAAAAACGCACCATGGCATCTTCATCAAAAACGAGCAACACATTTTTATAGCCAATATTATATTCATGACAACACAGACAGCGACTCACATAACCGTTGAGTGACTCTGCGATTATTTCCAGGTTTGATCTTTGGTGCATCATACTATATCTATATTGTTTTGAGAGAGGGTCTTCTTTTTAGTCTAACTATATAAACCTATTTCTGGGTAGTCGCGAAGTTGGTCGTACCGTCCGGTTGATAGATGAAGCGGAAAGTATAGTAACGTGAAGCTGGACGTGTATTCAGATCTGCAAAGGTAGCCGTGGTTGTATCCGGGTTGCCTTTATAGTAGCTGATGATCTCCATCTTTACATACTTGTTATCGGCTGTTTTGATCACAAGTACTTTACCTGCGATCGGAAGGATAGCATGGTTCGGTGTTGCTACTGTTCCGGTATAGGTATACCATCCGTTGCTGCCCACAAT
>CAMLLI010000121.1 GCA_946480685.1 uncultured Flammeovirgaceae bacterium
ATCACGTATAATCTCTTCACTGAATGTGTGAAGTTCCGTAGTAACGGGTTGGCGATTCGGTGGTGGTGTAGCAATAATGCTGAGGTCGCGCGCACCCATCAATGAGAAATGGAGTGTACGCGGTATAGGCGTAGCCGTGAGTGTAAGTACATCTACATTTACTTTCAGCTCCTTTAAACGATCCTTTACTTTTACTCCGAACTTTTGTTCTTCATCAATAATCAGAAGTCCGAGGTCTTTAAACTCCACATCCTTACTCACGATGCGGTGTGTACCAATGAGTATATTTACTTTACCTTCTTTTGTTTCAGCAATGATCTTCTTGATGTCAGCATCCGTCTTGAAGCGAGAAACATACTCGACACGTACCGGGAAGTTTGCAAGGCGATCGCGAAATGTTCTATAGTGCTGCATCGCCAGAATAGTCGTAGGCACTAATACGGCAACCTGTTTACCTTCAGTCGCAGCTTTAAAGGCCGCACGTACTGCTACTTCCGTTTTACCAAAACCTACATCACCACAAACAAGTCGGTCCATCGGATGAGGGTTTTGCATATCCTTCTTTACATCTTCGGTAGCCTTAGCCTGGTCGGGTGTATCTTCATATAAGAATGACGATTCAAGCTCGGCCTGTAAAAAGCCATCTTGCGAATAGGCAAAGCCTGGCGCAGTCTTACGCTTGGCATATAGTTCGATCAACTCTTTCGCTATATCCTTAACGCGTTTCTTTACTTTGGATTTTTTCGTTTCCCACTCCTGCGTACCAAGTTTACTCATCACGGGCGGAGTCCCCTCCTTGCCTGAGTACTTTGATATTTTATGAAGCGAGTGAATACTTACGTAGAGCAAATCATCATCGCGGTATACGAGGCGAATAGCTTCCTGGTCGTGACCGTTCACATCACGCTTCTCCAGTCCGGCAAACTTCGCTATACCATAATCTATATGCGTTACAAAGTCGCCCGGCTGTAAAGTATATAGCTCACGAAGTGTAAGTGCTTTCGATTTGGTAAATTTCTCTTTGGCGCGATAACGATGAAAGCGCTCAAAGATCTGGTGATCGGTATAGCAAAGCACTTTCAGATTATTATCTACAAAGCCTTCGCGCAATGAAAACTCCAGCGGCTGAAATCTCAGTTCAGAATTAATTTCTTCAAATACACCTCGTAACCGCTCCAATTGTCGCGGCATATCCGCTGCTATAAAATTGCTGATGTTCTGCATCTGGTGATCGTACAGATTAGCAGCCAGTAATTCAAAATTTTTATTGAAGGACGGTTGAGCCGAAGACGGATAGTCGAACGAGCGCGCGTTCTCCAGTATAAATCTGCTTCCGAACTCTACGCGGGTAAATGCCTTGGTGCGTTCCAGGAATGTGTCACCACCATCAAACAATTTCTCGGGTGACGATACAACCTGCGCTCCGCTTGCTTTTAATATTTTATCGAAGGATGCTTCAGCCCGTTCAAAACTTTTCTGAACAATATCTTTTGTTAACTGTACATCTTTAAACCACAGCTTCGTATCGGCCGCTATATATTCCAATAGTGACTGACGTTCTTCCTGTACAAGTTTAGTCTGAACATTTGGAATGATATTGACCTTATCAAGTTTGGTTACCGAGAGCTGAGAGCCCGGTTCGAACGTACGAATGCTGTCTACTTCATCACCAAATAATTCGATGCGACACGGCAGATCATTTGCAAATGAAAATATATCGATGATACCACCACGTACTGCAAACTGACCGGCCTCGTATACAAAGTCAGTCTTTTCAAAATCGTAGTTGTGCAGAAACTCTTCGAGGAAAGCTATATCAAGCTTCTCTCCGAGTTTAACGGTAAATGTATTGGATGCGAGTGATCGCTTGTTGATAACTTTCTCACTCAACGCTTCCGGGTATGTAACCAGAATTTCCGGTGTTGTTTTTCCTGCAAGTCGATTCAGTATTTCTGCCCGCATCAGAATGTTAGCGTTCTCTGTCTCATCATACTCGTAAGCACGTTTGTATGACATGGGGAACAAGAGCACTTCACGGTCGAGCAGGTTCTGAAGATCGTTTTGAAAATAGGCAGCTTCTTCACGGTCTTGCAAAACAACAATATAATCCTGTGGATGAAGTTTGAAGGTTGTAGCTACCAACACGGCATCCAGACTACCGGATAAACCTTTTACACGAATGTTTTGTGGCTTGGACGCTCGAATCCCTTCGGCCACGGTCTTTATCAAACCATCCGCTTTGTAGATGCTTAGAAAATCATTCGCCTTCACGTTCCGCTATCAGTTAAAATAGGTTGTCCGTATGTCAACAGGTTTTGTAAGAAACACCAACGAGCCGTTCCATTCGACAACAAAAAAAGAAAGGCTGCAAAGATAACGGTGCCTGAAAATCCTCACCAGACAATTATGAATTATATTTTTGTTTTGGTATGATGACTATTCATTAAACGACTGTTACCTTTCACCGCTTTACAAGTTGAGATAAACAACTGTACCATGAATTTCGTTCAACAACTCGCGCTATACATCAGCATCACTGCTTTTATATTTCTTCTGCTGGGTTTATACAAGCCGTGGGCGATGTTGTGGTGGGAGGATGTACAGAACCGAAGAAAGGTAATCAGACTATATGGTAGCATTGCTTCCGTAGCGTATCTCACACATTGGATTATTGTATTACTTATTTGACGCATGAAGAATATATCTATACTGTTGATAACGGGTATGCTTACCGTTGCAGCCTGCAACAAACAACAGGAGCAACAATCAGAAACGAACACCAGCGCGACACCGGCTATGGCGGTAAATGAAATGCCGGCCATGCACATAACGTTGGTGGACAGTACCCGGATTTCAGCGCGCGATCTCACCGGCAAAAATGTAATTGTTATGTTTCAGCCAGACTGCGACCACTGTCAGCGGGAAGCAAAACAGATACAGGAAAATATAGGTGCGTTCAAAGCATACCAGGTATACTTCGTGTCGTCTGCAACGGGCGAGGAATTAAAGAAATTTGCCAGCGAGTATAAACTGGACAACTTCAGCCATATACATTTTGGCAGTACAACGGTTGAGGAAATCATCAGCAGCCTCGGCCAGATCGATGCTCCTTCAGTGTATATCTACGACAATGGAAAGCTCAGGCAAAAGTTTAACGGCGAAACAGACATTGCTGAGATAACGAAACATCTGTAACATGGCGCGCGCGTTTTTAACTGCGGAGTGGCGCAAGCTGGCCATGGCAAACTATATTGTTGATCCAGCGCTTCTTCAACGTTACCTGCCCTATAAAACAGAACTTGACATGTGGAACAATGCCTGCTATGTAAGTCTGGTGGGCTTTATGTTTGTCAATACCCGCTTGCTCGGGTTTCGCATTCCGTTCCATTCTACATTTGAAGAAGTAAACCTGCGATTTTATGTGCGCTATAAAGATGTGGACGGCTGGAAACGCGGTGTTGTGTTTATAAAAGAAATCGTTCCGAAGCGCGCACTTACTTTCATTGCCAACAGCATCTATAAAGAAAATTATGAAACGATGCCCATGATGCACCGCTGGGAAACAACGGGCAGTAACCTTACCGTTGAGTACCGATGGAAATTAAAAGAGTGGAACTCACTGGAAGTAAAGTGTGCAAGCGAAGCTATAGCTATAGCAGCCGGAAGCGAAGAAGAATTTATAACAGAACACTATTGGGGCTATACCAAGATTGGCGAACAACGAACATCGGAATATGGCGTGGAGCATCCGCGCTGGGAAGTATATCCTGTTCAGGACTATGCTATACATGTAGGCTTTGGAAATGTATATGGGAACCAATTTGAATTTCTAAAGAATGAGACACCCGCATCGGTTTTCCTGGCGGAAGGATCGGAAATTATTGTGCGCGAAGGGATGAAGATCTGATCACCGGTGTAATTCACGATGTAAGGGAAAACCAGATGACCGTGGCGACTAAAGAGATTAGCCAGATGATAAGTAGTGTGCGCAGCCTTCTGAGTCTGCGGTGTGCGGTTTCTTTGTCGTTGTTCGACTGCATGGTATAGGTTGAGGAATAGATTTCCATTACGATCGTTACGGCAGTCGGGTTAGGTTAGTTTACCTTTTGATGGGTGATTTTTAAAAAAAGTTCAGACTATATATTAAAATGCCGCAAGACGGGTTACCGTTACTTAACCCTAACGAACGTATAGGAGATAACTTTTCCATCACCTTCGATCGAAGCTTCATTTATATCCTCACCTCCTTGCTGAATAAATTTATAGCGAATGATCTTGGGGAAATCATGTTTGGGATTTTCAGCCGTAAATGTAGTGGTGGTATATTTGGTGATCCGGAACGGAACGGCACCCTGCGCACCGGCAACATCCGGTATATAATAAAACGAATTGTCCTGGAACTTCAGCGTTATTTCTTCCGTCACTACCGTATCAGCCGTGCTTTTTATACGATACGAAATACCATATAGTGCGTTCTCTTTTTCGTTATATACCCAATCCTCAAAAGCGTTTTTGTCTTTTAGTTTCCACGTGCCAACCAGCCATCCGAATTCTTTTTGCTGTGCAAAGAGCTGATTTGCCGACAATGCTATACCGGCCAGGAAGAGAAGAATAGTTTTCATAGGGTTGTTTGTTTGTTATACAAAATAACCGGAAAAGAAATCGCTATCACAGCACAATTCAAATCTTCTTTCCACTGAACATTTATAGCCTGCCACATTTCGTTCAAAAATACCTTTCAACAAAAACAAAATCGGAATGTCAGGAGGGAGTTGAACCAAAATCCGAAACTTTTCGTACTTACCCTACATACAAGTTAAATCTGGCAGAAGGCGTGGGAAGTGAAGTATATATTAGCTGACAAAATTTCTTGACGGAGCTTTCTGCCTGGTTTTTGATTTGTTAAAACCAGCTTAATAAAATTGTGATTATGAAAAGATTTGCATCGCTTTTTCTGGCAGCAGTGCTCGGAAGTGCCAGCACGATTGCCACGTATCAATGGTTAGAAAAAGACAACAGCGTTAAGTTAGATTACCTTGCTGTGCCCACATCAAAGGTAGCCTATAAGGTTAATGAAAACGGTGAAGCCGTTCCGCTGGATTTCACCAAGACAGCCGAGCTCGTTACTCCGGCTGTAGTATTTATCCGCTCGACACAGGAAGGTGGTCCGCGCAACGAATCATCTCCTGAGACATTCGATCCGTTCCGTGAGTTCTTCGGACCTCGCATGATGCCGCACGGGCCAAGCCAAAGCTCCGGCTCAGGTGTTATTGTAAATGAAAACGGATATATAGTTACCAACAATCACGTAGTGCAGGATGCCGATGTAGTGGAAGTAACACTATATGATAACCGCACCTATAAGGCTGAAGTGATTGGTACAGATCCCGACACAGATATAGCACTGATCAAAATAAATGAGAAAAGTCTTCCACATCTTTCATTTGTAGATTCTGATAAATCAAGAGTGGGTGAGTGGGTGTTGGCAGTAGGAAATCCGTTTAATCTTAACTCAACGGTAACAGCCGGTATCATCAGTGCGAAGGGAAGAAGTATCAATATTCTTCAGCGTAATTCGCAGGAAGGCAATACAGCTATAGAATCATTTATACAGACCGATGCAGCGATCAACCCTGGAAACAGCGGTGGAGCACTTGTAGATTTGAATGGCGGTCTGCTCGGTATAAATACAGCTATAGCAAGCCCTACAGGTTCTTACTCCGGGTATGGTTTTGCAGTACCCTCAAACATTGTAAGCAAGATTGTTGAAGACCTGATTCAGTTCGGTGTTGTTCAGCGCGGATGGCTTGGCGTATCGATTGGCAGTGTTAACAGCGATCTGGTAAAGCAACATGAGTTGCAGGTTAATGCGGGTGCATATGTATCCGGATTTGCTGCAAGCAGTTCTGCTAAAGAAGCAGGATTAAGAGAAGGTGATGTTGTTGTTAAGATTGATGAGACACCTATTCTTTCAAGTTCAGCGCTTATAGAATATATAGGACGTCATCGTCCGGGAGACAAAGTAAATGTAACGGTTAACCGCAAGGGAAAAGAAGTTACGTTGCCAGTGGTTCTGAAAAATCGTGACGGAAAAACAGGAACGATTAAACCGGAAGACCGCAGTGGCTTTGCATCGCTCGGATTAGAAGTTGAAGAAGTAGATGGAAATGTTCTGAAAAAATTGGATATTAACAACGGTGTTCGGGTAAAGGAACTCGGGAGCGGGAAGCTGGCCAAGTATACAGACATTCGTGAAGGCTTTATTATCACAAAGGTCAACGAGGTTACAGTGAAATCCGTTAAAGAGTTCAACGAACTATTGAAGAAAAAGAAATCTGGTGAATTGGTAATTCTCTCCGGCACATATGAAGACGTTCCAAGAGAGTTCAATTATGCCTTTAGAATGTAAACTTTATTTCGACATATGAGGAGACTGTTTAAGAAAGGCGAACGTGTTCGCAGTAAGATTGATGGTAAAGTGATGGAAGTTCTCAAGTACATCAAGAACAATTTTGTAGAAGTAAAATGGTTTGATCTTGAGAGTAAAGAAATTCGCACCAACAAGATTAAGGAAGATAAACTCTCCAAGGCAGCATAAATCGTTACACGTTATCCGCTAACAGCACACGCTAAAAATTTTATAAACTGTTAGCGGATAACTATTAACGTTTAAGGCAACTTCCTCTACCTTTGCGGGTAGAGTAAACTTATAATTGCCATCAAAAAGTTTGATATTCCGGCCTATTACCGGTCGTCTGTTACCGGTGTAATTAAAGAAGCGCGCAGAAAAAAAGATCTGCGCAAGCAAGACTTCTCTCCTTCTGTACTGGACTTCGGACCTGTACAGTTCTATATAGCACGTCATTTTGGTTTTTGCTATGGTGTGGAGAATGCCATCGAAATCAGTTACCGCGCCCTCGAGGAAAATGCCGGAAAACGCGTTTTTCTTTTAAGCCAGATGATACACAACCAGGAAGTAAATCAAGATCTGCAGAGTCGCGGTATTCAATTCATTATGGATACAGACGGCAGACAGTTTATACCCTGGGATGCACTACAGAAAGATGACATTGTAATTATACCAGCGTTCGGTACAACGGTGGAGATTGAACACTTGCTGCTGGACAAAGGTATAGAAGTACAAAAGTATAACACCACTTGTCCGTTTGTTGAGAAGGTGTGGAACCGTTCCGAGAAACTCGGCAGCGAAGAGTATACTATCATTATACACGGTAAGCCCAAACATGAAGAAACACGGGCTACATTTTCGCACAGCGCCAAGAGTGGTCACTCAGTCATTGTTCGCGATATGGACGATGCCATTGCGCTGGGTAAATATATACTGGAAGAAAAATCGGTTGACGATTTTCGCAGCGAGTTTGCTGGTAAATATTCCGAAGGATTCGATCCGCTTCGCGATCTGAAACGAGTTGGCGTGGTGAATCAAACCACGATGCTCGCCACCGAAACACAAGCTATAGCGGATTACTTCCGTCAGCTGATGATTGACAAGTACGGATCAGAAAATCTGAAAGAGCATTTTGCAGACACACGCGATACGCTGTGTTATGCCACCAACGACAATCAGGATGCAACGTACCAGCTACTGGAAACCGATGCTGATCTGGCAATTGTTGTGGGGGGGTATAACAGTTCCAACACATCTCATATTGTTGAGTTGTGCGAACGTAAATTTCCTACCTACTTCATTAATTCAGAGAAAGAAATAAAATCAGCGCAGGAGATTCATCATTTTAACTATCACCAAAAACAAAGTGTTGTCACACACTCCTTCCTGCCTGATAAAAATATAGTCAAGATTATATTAACAAGCGGAGCCTCATGTCCTGATACATTAGTGGACAGAGTTATGCTCCGGCTTCTTGAATTCTTTAAACCAGTTAAATCGGTAGACGAAATTTTGACAAAATTTACCTCGTAGTCGGAAGCTATAAACCTCCGGCTGCGATTGCAATCTTATTCAGCCTCCGCAGTACTTTTTCTCTTGCGCGAGGCTTCTTCTACTTTTTTACCGTTACGGTGCTCACCCAGAATGATCACATCTTTTGTGATTTCATATTGTCTGGCAGCCTGCATCATTGCCTCGTACGTGTCGCGGATAAGAATTGTACCACCTGATTTTGCACCCTTATTGCGTATTTCAAGCCAAAATCCGTCTTTTTTCTTCTTCGGTAATACTGGAGGTCTTCCCATGATTTGATTGTTGTAGTTTGATATTATAACCCAATAATGAACCTTTTGGTTCTATTTTCTTTGATGAGTGGAGTATTCTGTTATATTTCAGCCTTAGCTCTCATTTGCAATGATACGAGGTTTAATTCTTATTATCGGTATAGCATCTGCTTTTTCCGCTGTAGCTCAACAGGAAAGTCGGTTAGCAGACTCCACCAAAGTACTATCAGAAGTAATTATAGAAGCCTATCAATACGACCGTACACTGTCTGAAATACCAGCCTCCATTGGTCTGGTAAACGAAAAAGATATACAACGATTCAGTGCTACATCCATACTTCCTGCCATTAATACCGTGCCAGGCGTACGCATGGAAGAGCGCTCTCCGGGAAGTTACCGGCTTGCTATACGCGGCAGTTCATTGCGCTCACCGTTTGGTGTACGCAATGTAAAAGTGTACTGGAATGGTATTCCGTTCACTGATCCTGGTGGCAATACCTACCTGAACCAGCTCAGCTTTTATAACGTAAATAATATTGAAGTACTGAAAGGACCGGCCAGCAGTTTATATGGCGCCGGCACGGGTGGAGCGG
>CAMLLI010000122.1 GCA_946480685.1 uncultured Flammeovirgaceae bacterium
CCGTATATACTTTCAGGTCGTTTTCGAGCTTGGCGGCATTCGTCTCGGCTTTTTGCAGATCGAGTTGCAAGGCACAAATATCCATTACTGCGAGCACTTGTCCTTCCTTTACATGATCGCCCAGCTCAAAACGAACATGCCGGAGTATACCTCCACTCAACGCCAGTGCTTTCACTTCTTTAAACGGTGCAATGCTTCCGGTCTTGATCATGCTAACCTCGAGCAACTCTTCTTTTGCTGTGGCAACTTTTACCGGTATGCGTACCGCTGCTTCCACAGACTTGTTTTTCTTCTCGTCAATTTTCTTCTTGTTTGCCGAAAGCTTGTAGGCAATCAGCACGATGATCAGCAAGCCCACGATGCTTATGATATAGTTACGTTTCATAGAAATTATTTATAGCGCCTGGTAAAAAGTCTTTAGTGTTCCCTGTGCCTTCTCCAGGTCAATCTTCGCCTGGAAAAAAGTATATAATGAATTGAGATAGTTGCTCTGCGATTCCTTCAACGTCTGCTGCGCGTTGAGCCACTCGGTCAGGTCGGTGGTACCTTTCTGATATTGTAGGTCGATAGCCTCGAATGAAGATTGAGACAAGGCTATATTCTCTTTGTTGAGTTCGAGGTTCAGCTGTTCCTGCTTAAACTTTGCCCGGGCATTCCCTAACTCCATCTGGTATTTACTTTCCTGGAGGAGGAGGTTTTCATTTGCACTATGAAATTTATACCGTGCCTGACGGATCTGTGCATTACGTTTAAAATCAAGAATAGGAATGGAGAGCTTTAAACCGATAGCTGAGTACGATGCCATAGACGACCACGCTTTGTTCAGGTCATCACCAAAGCCTATACTGCCATAGCGCGCATACGCGGTAAGCTTCGGGTATATCAGGTTCTTTAGTCTGCGCGCATCGATCTCGTTGAGCTTCTCCGTTACCTGTAAAAGTTTATAGTCTGTGAGGTTGCGCACGGAAGTTTCCTGTTGTACGTCCGCTGTTGGTATAATAAAGTCTGTGGCTTCGTCACTGGAAGATTTTACCAGTAGTTGATCCTGCATGGGGAATCCCATTTCATACTTCAACTGATTTTCGGATAAGATGAGATTGGTTTCTGCTACCCGGATCTGCGCAAGCGAGTTGTTATAATTTACTTTTATTTTCTCCAGATCCTTCTGCAACGCTATACCTTTCTTTACCTGCTGTTCCATGATCTCCATTTGTCCGCGGTAGGTTTCGCTGGAGGCACGCCATTGATCAAGTTGTTCGCGGTATACTGCTATCTGAAAATATGCAGTGCTTACATTGTAGATGATTGCCTCTTCACCTTTGGTTACATTGAGCTCCGCCTGCAGTTTATTATACCGGTTGGCTTGCAGACCGGTGATGAGTGATTTATCGAATATAGTTTGATCTAACTGCGCTACCGGGTTGATCTGGTAACGTTTTGTAAATGCTACCCTTATATCCGTTGGACTGAACACACCCGCAGGTATGATCGTCTCCTGCACTTTTATATTATCGTCCACCGATCCGGTTAATGTTACCGTGGGTAGATAGGCTGCCAGCGCCTCACGTGCCTTTGCATCAGCAACCTGTTTGTCGTTAGCATATATAGCGCTGTTGTGGTTGTGTTTCAATCCGTACTCAATGCAAGTCTTGAGTGTCCAAACTTCCTGTGCATTTAATATACCCGGTAATAAAAAAAGTATACTTAAAAGAAATCTCCTGTTCATTCCTGTTTGTGTTTATTTTCCTTATATGCAAGCCTGCATTTCAATTCAGGTTTTACATCTTGTCAGAACTGGTAACTGATGCCCGTCTGCACAATAATTGATTTTTGCTCGTAGGATATATTGGTATCGCGTTTATTGAGGTCGGTGAATTTGTTGAAGCCGATTTTCTGATCCATATCGAAAGTCTGCAGCTTCTGCATAAATGTATACCCAGCCACTACACTCAGCTTCCACCGCTGGCCAAGTACTACATCGTAAATGATACCGGCATTGGTTTGTTGCAGGTGTATATATTGTTCTCGTTCCTGCTCGTTCAGGCGGTACATGTTATTGCCGGCCAACCATGCCGTAGCACCCAGTGAGTGTGCATCCGATAATTTATACTTGAGCGAAGCGCGGGCAGGTAGTATAGCCGTGAAGACAAGGCGTTTGTTGATAGTCCAGTCAATATCCGGAACCGGTATCAGGAACGTGCCGGAGTATCCTTTTGTATACACGAGCGAAACGCCGTACTTGAATTTTCTGTTTTGATGTATACCGATCCTTGCACCCACCGTATATAGTATATCTTTCGATTCTATATCTTGTTTGTAGTCGGAGTTGATGGACGTTGAACCGATAAACGAAAGGTTGGTGGCACGCGAAAACGAATAGTTGACGAGTAACGGAATGGTTATAGAGTGAAATGCGTTGCTCCCTATTTTTCGTTCATCCGAAAGTATTAGACCCTGGTAGCGTATGCCTGTTTTGACAAGTACCGGATGCTTCGTCTTGAAATTCTTATATACCGGTACGCTAACGTCCACGGTGGGCATTTGCATCGAAAATGTATGGCCGTCTGCCTTTACGGGAATATAGGAGTTGGTTACAGTAACACCTCCTAGTCGGGGTGCTGTGGTAACAAATCTTTTATGTACAATCGTATCCGTGCGCTGCTGAACCTGGCGGTCGTTTTTCGGTTCATTCGACTGCGCAAGGCATACAGCCGATTGCGCGAGTATAAGGCATGCTGTTACTATACTTTTAAAATGGTTTCTGTTTTTTGTAGTAGCTTCCATGTAAGGCGGTAAATTCTGGAAGCAAAAAAAGTATATATAGCCGCGCAGACGGGGCGTATTATACCAAACCCGGTGCATTTTCTACCAAATCCGGCTTTCACAGAAATTCAGATAGCGTAAGAATCGAACTTCGTATAATTTTGCAACTGAATTCAATAGTTCAGTACCAAAGACCAAGATTATCATGATTATAAATGATTCTCAAAAAGTAAGAAACAAGCGTATCATCAGCTTTCTTACGGAAGACCGGTACAGACTATTGCGCCACGCTACGTTTCTACTATCGTTCCTGCTTCTTCTCTGGCAGTCGCAGTTTTCGAATGCTTATCCCGGCATGTATAAGTACTATTCGCTGTTCTCTGCATACTTCTTTTTTGTGGCGATGGTGTATATCAATATATATATACTGGTGCCTTTCTTTTTCTTTCGGGGATTTTATGTGTTATATCTGGCGCTGCTGGCGGTGGTGGCAATCGCTGGTTTATCCGCTATATCCTATGTTTTGAATATATACTTCCTCGAGCATCGCATTATCCATCAGCCCCGGCAGGTTCAGGGTTTTTATGAGGGCACGGTTATCTCTATCTGCGTTGTGCTTGTGACTACTACCGTAAAGCTTTTGCAGCGCTGGACAAAAGATACCGAGCGAATTGCCGAGTTGAACAACCTTACGTTGCGCATGGAGTTAAACGAATTGAAGAACCAGATCAACCCGCACTTTCTGTTCAACATGCTGAACAATGTAAAGGCACTGATCCGAACCGACCCCGAGAAAGCATCTACGGTGATTGTAAAACTGTCGGAGTTTCTAAGGTTCCAACTTTATGAAAATAGTGAAGATGAAACGTTACTCACTTCCGAGATAAATTTTTTGTCGAACTTTGTTAACCTTGAAAAGATCAGGCGCGATAAACTTTCCGTTTCACTAAAAAGTAATACGGAGCAGCGTGTATTGAACGGTATTTTTGTACCGCCAAACTTGTTTACCACATTCGTGGAGAACGCTATTAAACACAGTATAGATATTAACGGCCGCGAAGCCTATATTAACATTTGTATCGAAGTCGGAAACAGGAAACTGCATTTTACCTGTAGCAACTCGGTAAGCAAAGAATACCCGGTTGCCGATAAGAAGAACAGCGGACTGGGACTTGCCAATATCAAAAGACGACTGGAGCTGTTATATGGTGATACCTATCGTCTCGATATTATTGATGCGGATCGCGAATATATAGTTAACCTCACTATTCCTGTATGACATGTATAATTGTTGATGATGAGCCGCTGGCGCGAGATGAAATGCAATCGCTGATACAGGAAGTATCGCAGCTTGAGATCGTGGGTAAATTTTCCAACGCTCCGGCTGCACTTGATTTTCTGAAGTCGCAGGAGGTTGATCTTATCTTTCTGGACATTGAAATGCCTATTGTAACGGGACTCGAATTTGCCGAATGTATACCACGGCAAACGCTGATCATTTTTACCACGGCTTATTCTCAGTATGCGCTGAAGAGTTACGAACTCGATGCGATTGATTACCTGTTGAAGCCTGTAGAGAAAGCGCGCGTGGAGAAGGCTATCAATAAGGCGATCACATACAAGAAGCTGCTAACAGATACCACTGAAACCAGTACCGTTGAATCGAATACCGATGACCATTTGTTTATTAAAGCGGATCGTAAATACTATAAAGTTAATTTTAAAGACATCCGCTACATCGAGGGGCTAAAGGATTATGTTGTGATCTATACGCAGAGTCAAAAGCTATTTACGGCGATGAACCTGAAAACGATCCATCAGAAAATTCCTGCCGGTATATTTCTGCGCGTCAGTAAATCGTATGTGGTAAATAAGGATTATATAGAGTCGTTTGATAACCATACGGTATATATCGGTGAATCGGAAATCCCGTTAGGAGAAGTTTATAAGAAGGAGTTCTTTGAGAAGTATATGGGCGGTTCATTCAATCCGGAGGCATAACGATGATGAAAGGTATTTTGGTGAATGGTTCTGTGCTTAACGTGCAACATGTTGTAGTGAATCGTGATCTGCCAACTGTTATTTTTCTGCACGATTCGTTGGGATGTATTGAACTATGGCGCGATTTTCCGACACGGGTAGGGGAGGCTGCCGGTTGTAATATACTTGTGTATGACCGGCAGGGCTATGGTAAATCAGCACCTTTCACGACAACAGAAAGAACCAATAATTACCTGGAAGCTGAAGCGGATATACTATATATGCTGATGGAGCAGTGCAGTATACCAAAAGCTGTATTGTTCGGACACAGCGATGGCGGCTCGATCGCGTTAATTGCTGCTGCAAAATATACCGAACTGATCAAGGGCGTGGTTACTGAAGGTGCACATATCTTTGTAGAAGACATTACGCTAAACGGAATACGCGAAGCTGTCCAGATGTATCAGACAACCAATCTCAGGGAGCGTCTGCAAAAATATCATGGCGATAAAACGGATGCTGTGTTTGAAGCCTGGACAAAGACGTGGTTGGCTGACAGATTCAAATCCTGGAATATCGAACATTTTTTACCGCAGATTAAATGTCCCGTACTCGTTATACAAGGCGAAGATGATGAGTATGGATCTATAGCACAGGTAAACGGAATTGTTGAGCAGGTAGCGGGTGTTGCTCACAAGTGGATGATCCCTTCCATTGGACATACACCTCACAAAGAAGCGAGTGCTATAGTTCTGGAGCGTTCAGTGTCCTTTATAAAAGGGCTTGCACATTTATAGCTATACCGCTATAAATGACAAAAGCCCCACGCGCTATACATGAGGCCTTTGTACTTAACCTAAACTAATTGTGAAGAAATCTATTGCAATACAATACGGGAGCGACCAGCTTCCAGTATAGCATAATCTTTACAGCCCTGAAAAGCCTGTTCATCCAGCGAACCGGATTGATCAGGAGTATATTGTCCACCATTGTCCCACCATTTCTTTGCGTTTTCACGCGCCTGTTTTTTATCTACATTCTCGAACAGGTTAATGCACGAGTCTGAGATCATCCAGGGTTTTTCAATGCTGCTATATTTATCGAATATCATGGTGCGCATCTGCGTACCGCTGGCAACATTCTTGAAGTGAGACACTGTATAGGATAAAGTTTCTGGTTCCGTCATGATCATGTCCCAGTATTTTTTAGAAGCAATGACCTGTGACGTAGTCAGCAAATAGCCAAATCCGCTTTCGATCGGTTCCCGTGTGATGGGACAGCGCGCTTTCAATTCAGGTTTTTTCTTACCGAGGAGTTTATCAAAAAAGGCCATAACTTTCTTTATTTATAAGGTTGATGTTTAGGAGCAACTTATACACATTAGATACTTCGCCAGCAGCCAATAGTTGCATATAAGACTGAAAAAATCGTGAAAATGTTACAAAAGGCCCAAAACGCGTTGTATTGGGCCTTTTGTAAAATCGAACTGACCAAAAGTGTTCGTAATTGAACCTTAAACTGTCCGCAATCAGAGCTTGGCAGGCGCCTTTCCGTTCAGTTTGGTCTTTTGAAATTTCTCGTAGTTTACAAAGAACTCTTCCAGCTTCTCTACCGGAAGTTTTTTAGCAATAATTTTCTTCTTGTCATCGAGTACAAAAAGACTTGGCGTGGTAACAGCATCGTATAAATCGGCATAGGTTCCGCCATAGGTGCGCGGTCCGTTCACCGTTACCCATTTCATGTTCATCGTCTTGATATAGTCACGCATCTTAGCCATGGATGTATCGGTGCTCACGGCATATACTTCAAGGTTAAAGCGACTCTTATCTTTGGCGTAGAAATCTACCAGCTTCGGCGTTTCGGTTTTGCAGTGACCACAGTCCGGATCGAATATATATACAATGGTATATTTCGTTTTGATGTCGTACATCGAGCGCGGCTTGAAGTTGGCATCCTGCATCATCAGGTTGGGCGCTGTTTTACCAATGAGACTCTTGCGCAGGCGATCGGCATAATCCTTCAGGTTCTTTTTCAGTTTATCCGTTACCCAGAAGTCCATTTCACCGGAAGCAAAGTACTTGTCGAACAGGCGTACATATACTTCATCCAGTCCCATAATCTCCGGCTGTTGATATTTCAGCAGGCAAGTCCACACGGCATATTTATAGGTCTCCTGGTTCTTCTTGGCTTTTACTACAATCTTATCAATAGCCTTGGTGATGGAGTCAACCTGTGGTGCATATAGTTTGTCGAGATACTCGTTGATCTTGTCGCTATATACCGGGCGCGGCATGCGCAGCAGACCTTCATTGCCCAGATCGAAGTTGTCGAAGAAATGTTCGCGATACCAGCGAAGCTGAAATGTTGAGTCGATGGTGCCATCTTTTTTCTTCGGAGCTTCCGGTACTTTAAGCGCCATGCTTGATTTAAAAATAGCAGCCGTCATCGTGCCGGGGTTTTTAGCGGCAACATCACTTTGATATGCCACTACTTTTTCGTTCACTTTGGCGAAGGCGGCACGGGCATCTTTCTTTTTATCTTCAGCAATTGTGCTGTCCTGAATTATCTTGATGAAAGGCTCAGCTTCCTTGTGACGTTCCATGTTAAAGAGCATGTTGTCAAAGAAGAGTCGGTTATCAGCATCACCGGTAATTTTCATGTGTTTGATATAGTCGTCCGTCTTCGTCTCCATGCTGAAGTGCTGCGACTTACTGATCACGAAGTCAAATATTTTAGATTTATCCAGCACGAGGAAATATACCCCGTGAGCAAGTTCTTTCTTTCCTGCAAAAGTGAATTCACCTTTGGCGTTGGCGCGGGCGGTGTCTTTAAGATAGGTGCTTTCACCATAGTAATGTCCCAGG
The DNA here is from genome assembly GCA_946480685.1 of uncultured Flammeovirgaceae bacterium. The sequence goes on from CAMLLI010000122.1 coordinate 7,608, forward strand.
TACACCGTGGTGTCTTTCCATCCGTCAACTTTAAACTTCAGGTTATAGCCGGGTTGTGCGTAACAAAAGGCAGTCACGAAAAGACAAAAGGCAAAAAGTAAGTAGCGCATAATAAAAATTATTTCGGTGCGAATTTCAGCATTTCAACGTTTCAGATCAACGGTGATTAATCGTGTCTGCTGATCTTTTGTAACATTGGCCAATCCCTAAAATTATAGTGCAGGAGCCCATGTGCGTGTTAAAGATTTGTTAATGGAAGCAAATGGTACATTGTGCCTGTAGTCTTGTCTCGTTACGTGTTGAATGCCTGGCGCTTGCTGGTGCCGTCAACCTGTTGGAGACTGCATTCGGACAGTGGTAAACTTCCGCATTCCGCTAAAAACCGTTAAACTTGAACCTTGAATTAAAAACGAATGTCGCTTCAGATCCGGAATCTTACCAAAGTCTACGGACAGCAATACGCTGTCAATAACATTTCCTTTGAAGTGGCAGCAGGCGAGATCGTAGGTTTTCTCGGACCCAATGGTGCGGGTAAATCCACTACCATGAAAATTGCAACCTGCTATCTTCCGCCAACCGAAGGCGAAGTGTTTGTTGGTGGTTATAATGTTGTAGACAACGCGATGGAAGCCAAACGCATTACCGGGTATCTGCCGGAACACAACCCGCTATACCTTGATATGTATGTGCACGAGTACCTCGGCTTCATTGGTAAACTATATGGTTTATCAGGCAATGCGTTACGACAACAGGTAGGAGAGATGGTAGAGCGTTGTGGTCTTACGCGCGAACAGAATAAAAAGATTGAGACACTTTCAAAAGGATACCGGCAACGCGTGGGACTTGCACAGGCATTGATTCACAATCCGAAAGTGTTAATCCTTGATGAACCAACATCCGGGCTCGATCCAAACCAGTTAGTAGAGATTCGTAAACTCATTAAAGATATCAGTCGCGACAAAACAGTGATCTTCTCTACGCACATCATGCAGGAAGTACAGGCACTGTGTAACCGCGTTGTTGTAATTAACCGTGGTAACATCGTAGCGGATGATACGGTAGAACATCTCCTGCAAACCCAACAGAGCAACGTTGTTGTGGTAGCCGAGTTTGAGAAAGATGTAACGGCCGAAC
>CAMLLI010000123.1 GCA_946480685.1 uncultured Flammeovirgaceae bacterium
GTTAATAGTTATTCGTTCGGAGTAGATAAACGTTACGATTTGTATTATAAAGTAAAGATGTAGCGGAAAATGCCTTCGTGTTTTCTCCGTGATTCCGTGCTATTGGATTTTGTCGATATACTATATCAAAGCTCGCTATTGCTACGAGCATCATCAGATTCATTGCCTGCTAATAACGATTAACGGATAACTTATAACGATTAACGGACAACGCCTGGCATTCATCGAACGAATAGCGGTGCCATTCATAACCGGCAGGTGATTTGTTCGTATACCTATAGCAAGCCGTGGGGGCTTTCTCTACACATCGTCCGGTATATGCACAGAACAATATTCAAATTACTATAAACGTTTATGCTTTCGTGTTTTAGCGTACTATAAAACTGGCATAGAATTTTATGCGGCTCTTCTTTGGAAAATATTCCTCATCAGTATAAAAAACAGAATAGAAAAATGATACATCAAATCAGACACTCCTCGAGATTAGTTACAGCAGCCCTCCTCATATTGATGCTGGCAGGAGCTAGTTGCAAGAGTAAAAAGAAAGCGATGGAAGCCAGCAACCAGGCATCGCTTGACAAAGTAAAACAAGAACAGGAAGCAGCGCTTCGCAAGCAGAAGGAGGAAGAGGAACGAAGAAAAGCACTGGCTGAAGAAGAACGTGCAAGACGTGAAGCCGAAGCCAAGGCACGTGAACCGAAAGCACGCCTGGAGCAATATTTCAACGCGATAGCCGGTTCAGCCAATGTAGCATCTGCCAACAGCAGTATCAACGAAGCTCTGTCACTTTTTTCATCAGGTGATACTCCGGTATTGATCGTGATCAGCGAAGAGAACGGACAAAAAGATTATGATCGTCCTACAACTATCCGCGATTATCTCAACTACCTGAAAGATCAGAAGAAGAATTTCAACAAGATCAGTAATATACAATTCGATGGCTCCGGCAGAATTACCGAGCTGGAATTAACCAAACAGAAATAAACGATACACTTTAAATTAACTAACATGAGTCACTATAAATATATAGTAATACTGTTTTTCAGCTTGCTTGTTATAGACCGTGCCACTGCACAAAGCGCTGAGATAAGTCCGGCGAGAAAGCAGGCCATCGATTCACTTGCTTTGGAAAAAGTGAGAGACCTCAGTAAATACATCAGCATCATCGGTAACAAAAAGACACCGTACTCTGAGGCAACCCGTGTGATGGATCGTGCCGAAGAACTCTTCGCACCGGATGCCGAGATGGGTGTATCATCGCTTAACCGTAAAGAGGTAAATTACTATAAAGTGCGCAAGTACTTTGAACGACTGATTGCCCTCAACTACGACCGCGTTTCGATCACCTGGTATGATATACACTATATCAGCGACCTGGAGCGCCAGCCCGATGGACGTTACGTAGGTGTTGTTACTATATACCAGCGCTTCGAAGGAGAATCCGATGACGGCATGAAGTATAAAGATACCACCAAGAAAGATATCACGATATACGTGGAGCGAAAGAAGACCCAGATACAAGGACGCATTGTTGAGTTCTGGGATGTTATGTTAGGAGATATACGCGTGACGGAAACAAGTGCATGAGATCGATCGTCCTATCAGGCTTTGTAATTTTATTCCTGCTTTCACATCCGCTGCGGGCACAGCTCGCAGCGGAAGATGAAAGTAAACTGTATGCAGAAACCAAACAGGTAAATCAGTTTTTCAGGAGGTTTAACGGTGAAGAGAACGAGAAAGGCGACCGATACTATCCGAAAGACAAACTATACCGGAATGAAAAACTTCGCAAGAAGTATATCGGTATGTTGTTCGATGACGATAACCGCGGCATCAGCAACGATCTGAAAGTACAGTTTGCCAAAGAGGTATTGGAAAAACCTGTGCTGCTTGATTTTCACGGGGGCAACTGGTATTCGGAAGTACATACTACCTTTACCCAGAACGGCAAGAACCAGACGGTGATCCTGTTTATGGAACTGGAGAAAGATCACCTCGGCAGCAAGTGGGTAATCAGCAGAGTACATGCCGATATGTTCGATCCGTACTTTCAGCGTGATACATTAAAGGTCGGCAAATTTATACATCCGCTGAGTCACGAGCTTGACTTCATGAATTTACGCAAGGCATTTGCCAATGATAGTGTAAGTCAGTTTACGGTGAAACGTTTCGTGCCCGATCATCTTTCCCTGTTCCTCTATGAGATCAAAAAAGGGAATCTTAAATTTAAGACCGTTGATGAAGTCAAATTCCATTTCTTCCAGGTGAGCGGATGGTATTTTGAACTTTCGGAGTTTAACAGGCCCGGCTACAATACCGGCTGGCTTATCTCGAATCTTGTGAAATTAAATAATGAGACTGAAAAAAATCTTCTCAGAAAGTTTCTCTACTATGAAAGAAAGTAAGCGGTGGTTTGCCGCTCTTCTTTTATTATGCGCTGCCTATACTTCATTCGGGCAGGGGCAGGGTAAATCTGATCCTACCAAACAACACCAGCAGAAAGTAAAAGACATGGTTGCTTTCCTGGAGTATGTATTGAATACGCTGGGAAGCGGCAGCACTCCGGCCGGCGATAAAGATATACTGATCACGCAAAGCTATAGCAAAATATTTCGCGATGGAAAAGTGCAGGTCGAAGACGATCTCGCTGAAAAGCGAAATGTGATCACCAATAAAGATGTGCAGGCCTATCTCAAAGACGTAGATTTCTTTTTCCAGAATGTGAAATTCGAGTTTACCATTAAGGATATACAGGGAAAGACTACGGCCAATAACAATCTCTTTTATAAAGTATCGCTGCTGCGGAACATGAAAGGCACCACGGCCGATGGCAAGCCTATCAATAATACGATGCCGCGGTATATCGAGATCAACTACGATCCGAAAGCACAGGACCTCAAGATCGTAAGCATCTATACCCGCGAGTTCAACCAGAAGAAAGCACTCATGCAATGGTGGGATCAGCTTTCATACGAATGGCAATCTATATTCGAGCGAAAGCTCAATATAACCGACAGTGTTGACCTGGATGATATACAAAACATCACCAGCATCGATGCCCTCGACCTCAGCCACAATAAATATATACAGGACATTGAACCACTCGGGCAACTCACCAACCTGCGGGTGTTGAATCTTTCGGGTACATCCATTACCGACCTGAGTCCGGTGCGAAACCTTACCGAACTGGAGGAACTGGATATATCCGGCACCGGCATCACGGATATAGCTCCGCTTCGCTATTCGGAAAAACTCGTCAAGTTCAATTTCAGCAACACAGCCGTAAGTGATATCAGCGTGATTGAGAAGATGCTGCAGCTTCAGCATCTCAATATGAACAAGACTCGCGTTGCCGATCTCACTGTGCTCGGAAATCTAACGGAGTTGCGTTACCTCAACGTGTCGCGTACCGGTATAGCTACGCTGGCTCCGCTCGCCACGCTCACAAAGGTGGAAGAACTCAACGCCTCGGGTACACGCATTGCCGACCTTACCGCGCTGGCCGCCTTTAAAAATCTGACCACACTATATATTGACAGTACAGGTGTAGGAGACCTTACACCACTGGCCGGTACAACCAAGTTACAGGCGCTATACGCCAACTATACATTGATAACGAATCTGAATGCCCTGCAGGATTTGAATGCGCTGGAGCGGATATATTGCGACCGTACACAAATTGATCGCTCGCTGGCCGATGCCTTCATGGCCTCTAATCCCGGTGTACTGGTGATCTTCGATACAGAAGACCTGAAGACCTGGTGGGATGCACTGCCGGATAAATGGCGCAAGGTTTTCAGTGCCGCGATCAAAACCGGTATGAACCCTTCGAAGGAAGAACTGGCCCGTGTGATGAACCTTGACTCGGTAAATCTCTCGGGTAACAACCAGATCCGGGATCTTGAGCCGCTGCGTAAACTCCGGAAGGTACAGGTGATCATCGCGAGCAAGACTTCGGTGAAAGATCTTTCGGCTATAGGCGCGCACAAGGATATACGCCTGCTCGACATCAGCGATACACCGGTAGAAGACCTGTCGGTGTTGGATCCCTTTCAGAAATTAACAGTGTTGCGCGCTGACAACAGCAAGATCCAAAGCATTACTTCGCTCATCGATAACACTTCACTCAAGGCGCTTTATGTTGATCACACAGCTATCAACAATAATCATGTACAGGATTTCCTGGGTAAAAATCCGCGCTGCCTCGTGGTATATAAAACGGATAGCCTCGTGCGCTGGTGGACCAACCTGCCGGAAGAGTGGAAAGCTATTTTTAAAACTCAGGTTGCCGTGAGCGCCAATGCCAAACGTGAAGACCTTCATCGCCTCGTTGAACTCGAAGCGTTACACTTCAGCGATGTGCAGGTAAATGATCTTACTGTGTTGCGTGAGTTTGTACGTCTGCGCGACCTTCACTTCGCTGCTACCGGTATACATGACCTGGCACCACTCATTACGTTGAAGACGTTGAAGTCGCTGCATGCTGTAAATAGTCCGGTGCGCAAGCTTGAACCACTGGCACAACTCACCAATCTCGAAGACCTCGACATCTCGAATACACCGGTGGAAGAACTCGATGTACTGGAGAATTTACCTTCTATAAAGAAACTGAATTGTGCCGGTACACAGGTTGACGGCCTCAATGCGCTGGAGAAACTAACAGCACTGGAGTATCTTGATTGCTCCAATACCCGCGTGAAGAAGATCAGTGCACTGGAAAATCTCCCGCTCAAAACATTCAAGTGCTATAATACAGGTATCTCTTCGAAGACAATCGCCAGCTTTAAGAAGAAGAAGCCGGAGTGTAATGTAGTTTTCTATTAACCGTATTAGCCGCTAACGCTATAAAATATAAAAGGTCATTCGTCTCAGACAAATGACCTCTTATACTTTGCAATGTAAGAATTACTTTACGTGCTTGTTGATCACTTTAGCTAATTCAAACATTGAGATCTGACCTTTGCCAGCGAAAACAGCTTTCAGCTTAGCATCTGCGTTGATCATTCTCTTGTTCTTCTGGTCCTGAAGTTTGTTCTTCTTGATGTAGTCCCAGATCTTCTTGATGATCTCAGTTCTTGGCAGTGGCTTTGTGCCGATTACTTCAGCGAGTGTAGCGCTTGGAGTAAGAGGTGCCATGAACGCTGCGTTTGGTTTACGAGCAGACTTTTTCTTAGCTGCTTTTTTCGCTGCTTTCTTAGGAGCTGCCTTCTTTACTGTTTTCTTAGCAGCTTTCTTAGGAGCTGATTTCTTGGCAGTTTTCTTTGCTGCCTTTTTCGCTTTTTTTGCCATAGCGTTTTTTAATTTGTAGTTAATAGTTAAACTTAACTTTTTCGAAAATACAGATGTGGTTTAAATTATCCTAATGTTCCCTATAGCATCTGCTGTTTCATTTACGAAAAGTCTCACAATTATAGGGAAAGTAAAGCATAGTTTTTCTTTATCGCGCTTGTTTTCTATTGCTGGACAAGGCGTAGCCCGAAATGTACCACACGTTTATGTTAGGATTTATGTCAATCCAGCGAGTGACTGGTGTGATGATGAGCGAGTCTTTTACGAGTAGTCCGCTTCTTGATCAGTGTCCAAAAATGTTTCGGCCAGGTGATCATATTCCCTATGAGAAAGTGATCTTTTAGGTTATTCCGAAGGTTACTGCGCATGATTTTCACAACGGTATCCTTATGTACTTCACCTACTTCTTTCACTTGTAACAGCAGTTCTACCGCTATAAAAGCGAGGAAAGCTGCTATGAGAAAAAGAAAATTCCATTCGTGAAAGAGCGCCAGCCGGAAGAGTTTGGTATAGTCAACACTCTTCCATGTAGCCACCAGCTCGAGGGAACGAGGCGTAAAAAAATCCGCCAGCACACCTCCGAGAATAGGTGCTACCGAGGAGAATATAGAGGTAACAATGTTCTTGCAGGTAAGGTATACGATCGCTGATTCCCTTGGCGCGAGCTTCAAACCGATGTTGGTAAGCGAAAGATTGATACCGGCTGTTGAAACTCCTGTCATGATATGAATCACTACCAGCAGAATGATATTGATGTATTCCCGCTCGTAAATACCTACAAAGCACCAGGCAATAAGGCAGGCAATATATAACGGAGCACCTATGGCAATAATGGTTTTGTTGCTGTAACGGTCGGAATACATACCCCACGCACGAATGGTAAGAATGCTGAACACCTGGCTTGTAATAGACAAACCGATTACATACGACAAAGGTATCTGCAGTGTTTTTAACATGAACACCATAAAGAAAGGAGTGGCCATGTTCAAGGCGAATACCCATGCTGAATTGAAAATGAGAAGACTTCTGAAATTTTTGTCTTGCATCGGCTGACGCATGAGCCGGAAGATATTTTCTTTCTTGAGATACGACTGAGGCTCTTGTACCCGCGAGAGAATGAGTGCCCCGGTAATCCCGAAGATTCCTCCTGCGATAAACATGAACGCGTACGTCTCTGCTTCAAGCGCGGGGTAATGCTTCTTAATATAGTCAACCAGCAGTGCGAGGCCAACGCTCAGCACAACATTCAGCGTCTGGGTATAACTGCTCCGCCTGGAGAAATATGCACCAAGCGATTTTTCATGTACAAGGTCTTTGATCCACGAATTCCAGCTCGGACCGGCAATTGATCCGAAGAGATAATATACAAAGAGTAATACGATGAGTGCAGCGATAAAATTCTCGGGTGATATCAGAAAAGGTAAAACGCCAATGATCAGCAACGGCACACGAGCGAGCAACGCACAGATCACCGCTACTGCGCGCCTGTTGTTGAACTTGCGCACGAGCCAGATAGAAGCAAGCTGAAACAGATTGGTGAATGTCGGGAGTGATGCAAGCAACCCGATCTGAAAATTGGAAGCACCCATCAGTAAAGCCATGGCAACAAGAAAGGCGCCTCCGGTAAACGTAGTCATAGCCTCGGCAGCAAGACCATCACCAATTACAAGTTTCAATCCTCTCTTAATTTCATCTTCTGTCAGTGATGGTTTTGGCTTCAACGTCATCATTCAGCAAGCGTGATATAGTTAAAAAATTTTTTTCACGGTAAATTAAATATCCATGCCCCTTCGCGTTAGCAGATAATGAGAAACACTTTGAATTTTTGCTTACACACTTCTGAGAAATTAAATGTCCAATAAAAAATACACTTCGAAGTAATTCAACAAAACAAGGTTATAATTCCTCTACTTCTCTGCTGGCGTTATTATTTACTGCTTCTGCGACAAAATAGTTTATGTTATGCGCAGCGATAGTCCTATAAGAATTTTTACATGGCATATACACGGCAGTTATCTGTACTACTTGTCTCAATGTAATTTTGAAATTTATATTCCGTTGAGTGAGAAAAAACAGGAAGGATATATAGGCAGAGGTACAACATTTCCATTTGGAAAAAATGTTATTGAAGTACCGGTTAACCATGTCAGGGATTTTAAATTTGATTGTATCCTTTTTCAAACTACACAGAATTATCTGAAAGATCAGTATGAAATACTTTCGGCAGAGCAGCGTGAGTTGCCTGCTATATATCTGGAGCACGATCCGCCACTACAGGTTCCGACCGATACCCACCACGTTGTAAACTCCAAGCGCGTAACGCTGGTGCATGTAACGCACTACAATAAACTTATGTGGGATAACAACGATACACCGGCTACGGTAATTGATCACGGTGTAATGGTGCCGCCTGTTTCCTATACCGGTGAAATTGAAAAAGGTATTGTTGTCATTAACAACTTGCCTGAACGCGGCCGCAGACTAGGCGCTGACATTTTTACAGAAGTAAGCAAGCACGTTCCGCTGGATCTTATTGGTATGGGAACAGAAGAGATAGGAGGCCTTGGTGAAGTACTCCATCCGCAGTTGCCACAGTTCATCAGCCGCTATCGTTTCTTCTTCAACCCGATACGCTATACAAGTCTGGGACTCGCTATACTCGAAGCGATGATGATAGGTGTTCCCATTGTAGCACTTGCTACTACTGAAATGACAACTGTATTGCGCGATGGCGAGTCGGGTATAATTCATACCGATGTTGATTACCTCATTAGCAGAATGAAACAACTACTGCAAAACCGGCCACTAGCCCAACAGTTGGGTGAAGTGGGGCAACGAGTAGCGTACGAGCGATTCAATATGGAACGTTTCAGGCACGACTGGCAAAACCTCGTGCAACGTGTTATACAAAGTGATCGCACGACAACGCATCTGCACGATTCGGAAGTGATGATGGAGGTATAGATCTGGCGGTACAGATCGGATGGATATATAGTATAGATATAATTGTATAGTTATGAAGATAAAGCGCAGGATAGCATTCATCAGCGAGCACGCATCACCGTTGGCAACACTCGGAGGCGTAGATAGCGGTGGACAGAATGTATACGTGGGTGAATTGGCGAGGCACCTGGCTGCCCGCGGATACGCAGTTGACGTCTTTACAAGATGGGACAACAAACAATTGCCACAGGTAGTAAACTGGTTGCCATTGGTGAGAATCGTGCATGTAAAAGCAGGACCGACCGAGTTTGTTGAGAAAGAACAGCTGCTGCCCTATATGGACGAGTTCCGCGATAACATGCTGGAGTTTATACAGCAGCAACCCCAGGGCTATGCGCTCGTACATGCCAACTTCTTTATGTCGGCAAAAGTAGCGGCCGAGATCAAGGAAATCCTGCAGATACCTTTTGTGGTAACGTTCCATGCACTCGGCCATGTGCGTAAA
>CAMLLI010000124.1 GCA_946480685.1 uncultured Flammeovirgaceae bacterium
ATTATCGTGGAAGGACTGGGGCGTGATTATACCGGACCCGATGCTAAATATGGAGGCTTCACTCCTTTTCTTGATTCACTTTCACAACGGAGCCTCTACTGGTCGAACGCCATGAGCAATGCCGGGCGCACCTTTGGAGCACTGCCGAGTATATTGGGGTCGCTCCCCTATGGGCACACCGGCTTCATGAGCTATGGAACAGCCATGCCCGATCATCAGACGCTTATCAGTCTGTTAAAATCGCATGGCTATCAATCGAGTTTCTTTTACGGGGGCAATCCTAATTTTGACAACCAGGATATATTCCTGGAATACCAGGGCATCAACCATCTCATTGATGAAAGTAAATTTCCGGTATCGTACCGGCAAAAGAAGAATACGTCTTCGTGGGGTTTTTCGGATGGCGAAGTATTTTCTTTCGCAGCCTCCACATTGGACAATGTGAAATCTCCACGATTGGACATTTACCTGACGCTTACAACGCACGAACCATTTATTGCTCCGGACTCTATATTTAATACGCGCGTGGCGGAACAATTGGACAAGCTCTCACCCGGCATCCGCGAAGAAATACAAACGCACAAAGGAATTTTTGCGTGCCTGTTGTATACCGACCAGGCTATACGCAATCTCATGCAGTACTATGCGAAGCGCGCAGACTTTGCTAATACTATTTTTATTATCACGGGTGATCACCGCCTCATACCGATGCCACCGGATAACAAGATCAAACGCTTCCATGTACCGCTAATCGTGTATTCACCACTTCTCAAACAATCACAAACCTTTGCTTCGCTCGCGGTACATTCCAACATTACACCAACGTTGTTAAATCATCTCGCATCTCAATATACACTACATTTTCCTGCAGAGATGCCGTTTATATCCGGTCCATTGTCATTGGACACTGCCTTTAGCAGCAACCTTGATCTCGCGTTGATCCGGAATAAAAATGAGATCCGGGAATATGTACAGGGTACTTACTTTTTATCGGACAACCGGCTATACACCATTCAACCCGGACTTGAACTTGAATCCGCGGAAGACAATTCAACCAAGAAAACACTTGCCGAAAAACTGAAACGCTTTAAGATAAACAGTGCTTTTGCCTGCGACAACAACCGTGTGGACAAACGTGCCTCGCCATCCAAACCGGTGATGTTTACCTTTACCAGCCGCGAACACCAGCTCCTCGAAGATGTACATATAAAATCCCTGGCCCCGGATGAGCAATATTCCAAAGCGCGTGAACTGGCATTTCAGAAAGCATATCAGCAGAGTCGTGCTATATTAAAGTACTGTCTCAATAAAAGCCCCAATTACCATGATGCGCGTGTTTTGCTGGCACGAACCTACGCATGGGCGGGGCAGTATGATAGCGCCAAACTATACCTGCAGCAAACACTCAACCGAAATCCAGCCTATGCCGATGCTTATGTAGCGTGGAGTGATTTGGCATACTGGCAGGGGCACACGCAGCTGATGAAACAGATTATAGCGAAGGGTCTTCGGGCGGATAGCGGTAACGTTGATTTACTCGCCCGCCGGGCGCGCACGCTCTTTCATGAAGACAAGACGGATTCTGCGCGCGTACTTCTAAATATAGTATTGAGCCGGGATCCTGAACAGGAAATTGCCCGTGATCTGAAGCTTAAACTCAAGCAACCGTAATTGTATGATTTCTCTGCTACGACACTATAGTATCGCATTTTTGCTGATCGTGAGTATAATTACAGTGGGTCATGGTCAGGACTGGAAGGCATTGGGCGTGGACGAACTTTTTCAGCGCGCGCGCGAAACTGCCTTTGCCGGTAAACGTGAAGAAGCCCGGGCAATGCTACTCACTATATTAGAGCGCAGCCCCGACTATACGGATGTGCGTATATTTCTGGCGCGCACCTACGCGTGGGATGGTATGCGTGCACAGGCCCGTAAAGAGTTACAAGCGGTGCTCGCACAATCACCCCAACATGAAGATGCGCTCAATGCGCTGGTAGATGTGGAAATGTGGGACGACCAGTTTGCGTACGGCCTTACCGTTGTAAACACGGCACTCTCCTACTATCCCAACTCCGAAGACCTCCTCTATAAAAAAGCCAGCATCTTGCATTCACTCAACCGGCCCGATGAAGCCGTAGTTGTACTGAACCAGCTTCTCACCATTAATCCGTCCCATGAAAAAGGTATTTCTTTACTGGACGATCTGCGCAAAGCACGCATGAAATATACCGCAGGTGTCTCATACGACCTGGACCTGTTCAGTCGCACGTTTAGCCCGGCACATTCGCTGGCAGCCCAGCTTGCACGCGCCAATCCGTGGGGATCATCGATCCTTCGTCTCAATTACGCACACCGGTTCTCCTCGAACGGCTTTCAACCGGAAATTGACCTATATCCACGCATTGCCGATGGTATATATGCGTACCTGAACTATGGCTACTCCGAAAGTGATCTTTTTCCGCAGCACCGGGTCGGGGCCGAGCTATTTTCAAAATTGCCGGCCAGCCTGGAAGCATCTGCCGGTATACGCTATCTATACTTTGGCAGCACGAGCAAGGTAACGATCTATACCGGATCGATCGGCTGGTATTACAAGAGTTACTGGTTCTCGCTTCGTCCCTATATTACTCCGGGCGAGCCGGGCACATCGTTCTCCACCAATCTTACCGTAAGACGTTACTTTAAAGATGCTGATAACTATATCGGACTAACCGGTGGTTACGGTTTTTCCCCGGACGATCGCCGGATACAAAGTGCGGCAGGACTCAGCACGGACGGCATCTATATCCTCAAGTCCCAGCGTCTAGGGGTATCGTGGCAAAAGACACTCCAGCGAAATTTCATGCTGAACACCAGTCTCGGAGCAGTACACCAGGAGCTTTCGTTCGATCAGGGTAAATATGTATGGATAACCAACATTGTGGTCGGCATGCGTAAACGCTTCTGAAAATATATCCGAAAGGCTGCCACGTCCTTGTTTACAAAACTTTTTATAGCGCGCCCGAAATATGCCACGATGAGACACCGGTATACTACATTATTATGGAGGTACATCTATAGCGCGCTGGTGTTATGCTGTCCAATAATTAGCACCCAGGGATTATTATCGGGCGCAGTAAATATAGTATAAGCCTCCTTTATACTTCCCACATTTACAAATTCTCCAGTTTTGGGATTAAACCAGCGGTACGACATACCAACCGGTAGTTGTTTTATTCCTATATCTCCCCCTGTCGGGAGGTATGTTATATAAAATATACCTTCTTTCGCCAGCAATGGTTTATTTCCATCGGTGAGGTCCCAACGCTTTTGCATGTCGGTATAATCGTAGCCTTGAAAAGCTTTGGACACGAGCCCTACATATTTACTTCCCTCGAGATCCAGTGCCTCTCGCCATGATACCGGTTGATCCGTCCATGTACCCCATCCCTGTTCATCGATCTTTACTTTCCACTGCCACAACCCTGCTGCGCCATATACTACACCCATCGTTCCGCCATGCATCAGTTGTGTCCACGCCTCCTCACCTTGCCACCAGCCGAGTCCAAATTTACCGCCACCCATGCCTTCGTAGGTAGGCTCTCCGTTGAGTACAGCTTTCACTGGTATATTCTGATACATCTGTTCCACTTTATAGGTAATATGCTTCCCATCATGTCCTGTTTGTGCCCATTGAAAGTCGAGCCACGGCTCTGCCTGGTGCGAGCGATTATAGTGAAAGCACTTCGAGCTGTCGCCCTGTGCCCAGGGTGCGAGGTAATTATCAGCCGGATTATAGTGTATACCGGTAGGTTGCGCGTAGCAGTCCCATTGTTCTATAGCTTCACCGGCCGGTTTTATAGCAGGATCAAGTCCTGTCCCATCCGCGCTTACGAGCCAGCATGCCGGCATACTTCCATAACGCGCGATGAGGTATCGGCAATACCGAATATACTCTTCCGGAACAGCTGTAGTGCCCGCTACGGTCTTGCCTTTCCATCCGAAACCATGAAACACGGGCTGGTATACCGGCACTATACCGTGCGCGATGAGTATATTCATCAGCGAGTCTACATATTGAAAATAGTCGGGCTTGAGTATATTCAGGTGTCCTTCGGGCAGATCTTCAAAGGCCCGGTCGAATCCAAATATACTATCTCGGGCCTCGGGTCCTTCGGCATAGCGATCGGGCTGAACACTCATCAGCAGTGCCATATTATACCCTTTTTGTTGACGATCCTTCGCATATAGGTTAACTTGTTCTATAGTGGCGCGGAACGGAATGCCCCACGGAGTATCGGCCGTTACGAGAAAAGGTGTACCATCCTGATGTACTATATTTCTCTTTTGAGGCGACATTCGGAGCAAACCGTGTTTCAACAGGGTATTGGAGCCGGTATATACTACAGATTTCAGTTCTCCATGCTGGTCTGCTAAACCTTTATCTGCTACGGATGCGTGTGTGCTCCACGTCCACACACTACCTGTATCCGGCGGAGTAAACCTAATTTTCCATTTGTTACCTCCGTCCCAAAAGGCCGGACGCACCAGTGAGTCACCTTTATCGTTCACGAAGGTGGCCGCTATAGCTATATCGATGTAAGGATTTTGGTATATATTGACTGCTTCGAGAGTAATTTCGTGCGTTGTCCACTGCTGAACACGGGGTATAGCTTGCTTTTTGGGACTACATTGGACAAAAATTATATATAGTATGGCTGCTACGGCATAATTTTTCATATATATTGAATTATATAGCTGAATTTAGGTATAATCTTTACGAGAAAAGTGTAATCTTTGTAAAGATTTACTATAGGACAGTAAGACTTTATCGGGCATAATTATTTCATTCCAATACAAATCCGTATAATTGCACCATAAAGTCTAATTATTTAAACTATTTTCTAACTTAAAACCAGAAACATGGCAAAGAAAAAACTCCCAGAAAACCACGGTAAACTTGTTACCAAGAAAGAACTTGCTGAGATCAAGAAGCTTGTTAAAGACGGTAACAACTCTACTCAAGTAGCAAAGAAAGTAGGCCGTACATTAGGTTCACTCAGAAAGATTGCGTTTGACAACAGCATATCTCTCCGAGTAAAAAAAGCTAAATGATCGTTGATTTAGTATAAATCAGATCTGTTCTTATTATTTTTTAAAATAGTAAGTAAGCAGTTTGTAGCCCTACAATGGTTCGCCAACGTAGGGCTATACGGCCGCTTACCAATCACCAAAGAGGTATCGCGCAGAGCTCATCTGCATTTTTTAAACTACATACACGCTATACTTCGTCCCTGTATTTCCACACTACACTTCCCTTGATGAGCATCGGTACCTTCGGGTCAGGCATACTATAGCTATAGGGATAAGCGGTAAATATACCGTCTGAACTGAGCTATCATCGTATGAACAGCGGCAGACGCCAGCTGCAGGAGATACTATTTTCCAAAGTTACTCTTCATTCGAGCCACCTGCTATAGGAAGGTTCATAGGTATTAGAATGCTCTAATCTGTGCTAATAGTGTATCATTTACACATTTTGTATTTCAGATTTCATTTTTTTTACAAATACAGAAGATGCAAATTGGCCGCTCATTTTATTTACAACCACTATGGCGTCTATCATTTCATCTACATCATCTTCCTCTTCGTCTCACGAAAAGGGAAATTATACTTTACCACTGATCATTCTTACCACGCTATTCTTCATGTGGGGCTTCATTACCTGCATGAACGATATTCTTATACCTTATCTGCAAGGCATCTTTAAACTTACACCGGCACAAGCGGGATTTATACAATCGGCATTCTTTGGTGCATACTTTTTTGTATCGCTGATCTACTTTCTGATCTCGATCAATTTAGGCGACCCGCTCGCGCGCATCGGCTATAAAAACGGCATCATCGTAGGGCTGATTACGGCAGCAGTGGGCTGCTGTCTCTTTTACCCGGCTGCTGAAATGAAAGTATATGGTATATTTCTCGTGGCGCTCTTCGTACTGGCCGGCGGTATTACCATTTTGCAAATGGCTGCCAACCCGTATGTATCGCTCCTGGGAAATCCGGACACGGCATCGAGTCGTCTTACACTGACGCAAGCATTCAACTCGTTTGGGACAACCATCGCTCCCATCATCGGTGCCAAACTAATTTTCGAGAGTGTTGGCGGTAAAGAACACATGACGGCTGATGCTGTTAAGACACCCTATCTTTTTTTAGCCGGCACATTAGTCGTGTTGGCCGTAATTATAGGTTTATCGAAGCTCCCGAAATTTACCGGTGAGAAGATTGAGAAAGGTCTCGAAGTACTGAAGTTCTCGCACCTCACGCTGGGCGTGATCGGTATATTTATGTATGTAGGTGGCGAGGTTGCTATCGGTAGTTACCTGGTTCGATACTTCGAAGAGCTCCGAGGTTTCAATGAGACAACGGCCGCGCACTTTGTTGCCTACTACTGGGGCGGTGCCATGGCCGGACGTTTTATCGGTGCTATATCGTTGACCAACCGTAAGCAAAGTCAGAAGCTCGCGTTGATGGCACTCATTACACTCATTGCTGTATTCGCGATCTATATGATTACCGGCAGCGTGCAGACTGCACTTATCGTTTTGGGACTAATCGCCTTTAACTGTGTCGCATTTTTACTAGGTAAATCTGTACCGGCAAAGACACTCGCGGTATTTGCTATACTGGTGGTAGGACTTTTATTTACTACCGCGTTTGCTTCGGGTGAAGTAGCGATGTGGTCTGTGCTCGCGATCGGTTTGTTCAACTCCATTATGTTCCCGACTATCTTTACTCTGGCTATCCGTGATCTGGGTAAATATACCAGCCAGGGATCGTCACTGCTGGTGATGGCTATTGTAGGAGGCGCTGTGCTTACTCCGCTTACCGGAGTTATTGTCGAGGCGATCGGCAGCTATCAGAAAGCATTTCTCTTCCCGATCGTTTGTTACCTTTTCATTTTCTATTACGGTGTGAAGGGATATGAGGTAAAGCGGAAAGCCTGATGAATCGGTATACGTAAATCCATTGCGCGGAGAACACGAAGGAGGCACGGAGGTTCACAAAGAAAATACTTTGTGGCTCCGTGCCTCCTCTGCATTCGTAGTGATGCTGGATTTATACTGTCAACAATAGAGATATACTATTGACAGTAGCAGAATCTATACATCAATAACGATTAACGGCTAACGAATTTTCTGCGGCAACACTCCTTCTGTGGTAATCTTCACCGGCTTGATGAGACCTTGTTCATCAAAGTACATACGGTCGATACAGGTTGCGCGGTGATCGGCATGAGTTTCTCCCAGGGGCCTGCGGTGGTATACGATATACCAGTCATCGGTGCCGGGTGCGTGGAGTATAGAGTGATGTCCTGCCCCGGTAGCAATCGCAGGGTCCTGTTGCAATATTTTATTGATGCGCTTGAACGGTCCGAACGGAGAATCTGCTATAGCATAGGCCACCGAATAGTCAGGGCCGGTCCATCCTCCTTCTGACCACATGAAGTAATATTTACCATTGCGGATGAACATGAAAGGACCTTCCACGTATCCTTCAGGCGTGATCTCTTTGAATGTAGTTCCGTCCTCGAAAGGTATAAAACCTGTAAAGGTATCATTGAGTCGTGCCACATTGCAGTGTCTCCAGCCTCCGTAGAAGATATACCAGGAGCCATCCTTATCTTTGAATACAAACTGATCGATAGGCTGTGCTCCATTGTGAAACTTGTCAATCAACGGTCGGCCTAACAGGTCTTTGAAGGGACCTTGTGGTTTGTCCGCTACCGCTACACCAATGCCACCATATTCCTGGTCGTTCTGAATATCATTAGCTCCGAAAAATATATAGTACTTGCCGTTCCTCTCCACTACGGCCGGTGCCCATACAGCACGCTTCGCCCATTTAATGGCGGCCGTGTCGAGTATACGTTCGTGCTTTGTCCAATTCACCAGGTCTTTGGATGAGAAGGCATCAAAGAATACCTGTTTCTCATACCGTGCCGAAAATGTTGGGTATATCCAGTATTCTTTCCCGAAGATCACAGCTTCCGGGTCTGCGTACCATCCTTGAAATATCGGATTGCCGGATTGTTTCTTTTTGGGTTGTGTCCATGCAGTAGTTATCAGCAAGCTGCACGCGACAAGGATAAAGAGTTTCTTCATGGGGTTGGGATTGTAAAGTATATATAGTTTGTATCAGAACTCGTCAGGCCCACGCTCCGGCTGCAATTCACCGGCAATGGTGATGGCGTGCCTGCCGAGGTCAACATCGAATGTACACGTCATGGTTTCAGCGTTATTCGTTGTGATGTCATCACATGCAAAGAAATACGATACGGTATATTTTGCCACAAACATTCCACTAACGGCAGTTGTAAAACGGACGCTGTCGTAAGGCACCGCTAAATTCTGCACGTTTGCTTTTTTGGCAAACCAGTAACTTTCAATCATGGCCTGCAGTTCAGGCAGATGTTTCGTTATCAATTCAGCAATACGTTGTTCTTTGTCCGCATCATTACCAACAACGGAAGCAACAACCTCCGTAGAAATATTCAGTGTTATGATTTCCTGCATATCGTATAGCTGTACGTGTTCCCTTAATCTTTCAATGTTTTATGCATGCATATACTCCCGGCAATGCCTGCATACTGTCCATAATTTTCCATGATTGTATAGCCGTTCTTTTTATAAAGCGCGATGGCTTCCGGCTGGCTGGT
>CAMLLI010000125.1 GCA_946480685.1 uncultured Flammeovirgaceae bacterium
CAGGTATCGCAGTGCCGAACTCGATCCTGATCACAAAGGAGGAAATATAGGACTGATACAAGTAGCCCTGAAATCTGACGCACCACTTGATATTGATGCGAAACAGATAGACGATGAACGTTCTTTCTTTACTATTTCCGTAAGCATCTTCAAGGAGAGTTGAGGTAAAGCTTGCAATAACTTGTTTTAAAATGATGGATTTTACGCTGAGCAAACAGATAAATACTATGGAAGATTTTATAATAGCAGGGTCACGAGATATATATTTCTCTCCCTCTGTTAATCTAAATGCTGCTACAGGCAAATGCAGCATTTCAGGCGAATCATACCTGGAAGAACCGTACGAGTTTTACAAAAAGATTTCGGTGTGGTTTTCGGATTATGCGAAGGCAGGCGGAGAAAATATAGTGCTCGATCTGAAGTTTAATTATTTTAACACCAGCTCTTCGCGTGCATTGCTTGAGATGTTGCGTGTATTGCGCGACTTGCAGCACAGTGGTATAGATGTAACGGTGAACTGGTTCTATCCCAATCCCGATGATGATGAGATACTCATGGAAGGTGAAGATTTCAGAGAGGAGTGCGGACTGGAAATCAATATGATTGAATACGAACTCGAGGAGAACGGAGATAAATAAAAAAAGCGATCATGCCCGACAGCATGATCGCTTTTTACTTTTAGGTATATAGCTACTTTACAATAAACTTGTTACTGTAAAGTTCATCTTTCAGTGCCAGTTCGATAATATATAGGCCTGCGGGCAGATCATCTACCGAAACATGCTGAACCTTATCGTGTGTAAGCGGTTTGGAATTTTTTACCAGCGCGCCCTGCATGGTGCGTACCGACAAAGTATTGTCTGGACTATATGCCAGGTCAGGTAATTCTACATGCAGACTTTTATCGGCAGGGTTCGGATACACCTTAAGAGAACCTTGTCTTTTTTTCTCCGTTCCACTGATGATGTCAGCACTCAGAAAGCGGAACCAGTTCATGTTAAACTCCGGCTGCACGACACGTACACGCAGCGTTCCTGCTCCATGATTTAACTTCAGTTTGCCGGTTACAGTTTTCCAGGTTTGCCATCCGTTTGTTACCGGTATATCGATCACCACGCTGTTCAGTAGGCTCCCCGTGGCAGAGAGCTGCTGAAACTCCAATCGGCCTGCCTGACTGTTGCATGCAATACGCGCCTCGAACGGATATGTTCCATCCACAGGTACACGGATCCGATACTCGAGATAATCACCTACATGCGTGTGTCCTACATTTTGACCACCACCGGTATCCGTTGTGTTTTCCACTTGAAGTCCCTGGTTGGTAACAAATGCTTCGGCTTCTATTTTGGCAGGTATAACAAAATGGAAAGGAAGATTATTTTTCACCGCAAGGTTTGAAAAATCCTGGAGTAATGTACCGTCTGTCGCTTTCACTATATCTGCCTGGTAGGTTACGGTGATAACGTTGTTATCATATATATCCTGGTTAAGCGTAACGATCATGCGATGGGCACTACCAGCATCCGGTTGTATACTCGTGATGGGAGAATCCACACCATCAACCTTTACAGTGAAGCCTGTTATACCTGTTACGGTAGCAGCATCTGCTTTTTTGTTTACGGTGAGATATAGCACCTTACCATTCGCTGCTGTTTCCGCGGATGTTACCTGGAAAGGAACTTCACTGATTTTTTTACTCAACGCGAATTTCATATACCCGATGTTGGCCCCGCCTTTTTCGATATGAAAACGGAAGGTATGCGTGCCTCTATAGAGTACAACATTGCTGATGGTTTGGTTGCCCCACGTTTGATACCCGCCGGTGGATGCAAGTGTTATTGTTTCCGTGAGTGCAGCACCATCAAGTCTCAATTTTATTTTGCCGGTATTGTCCAATGTAGCATAGCGAAGCGTGATGTTATAGGCTGCGCTTGAATCTACCTTGATGGTATACTGCAACCATTCGCCATCCTGTGTCCAGCCTATATTATAGCCGTTGGAAGATGCATCGGTATCCGAAGAAGGCTGTATATCTACACCATCATTGCGATAGCTGAAGCCGCTGTTCCATGCGCTATAGCTTCCGGCAGTTACCTGGTAGTTGGCAGTATCAACATCTGAGTATGCCACACCGTTTCTGCCCAGATCAAAATCTGTTGCGTGAATTATACCCGGCACTCTGTTAGGAGCAAACGGAATGGCCGTTTTACTTTTCACCTGGCGGAACATGGCATCGATAACATCTTTGTGGTATATATTTTTACTGATCTTCAGATTCTCGGTCAGCTGCATCAAAGCATTTTTAGCAAAATCAACCGTAGGTTTAGTGCCTCCATTCTTCCAGTAATTCAGGAGTGTGTTGTAATCATTGTTCTTTACAACCGTGAGTGGATTCACGATAGAATTTACTTTCTTCATAGGCCACCATGCCCAGCCGATCTTGTTTGTCTCTACGAGACTGATCGCATTGGTAAACCACGTGTTCGAGTTCTCGCCCGATTCACCGAGCCACACCGGTAAAGTTTGCTGCTCGCGAATGTCTACTATAAATTGAACTGAACTTTGGTCGTTGTTATTCCAGTACTTGTGGAAGCTTGCCGCCATGTTGTTATCCCACTTGGGAAATATAGCAGTATAATTATTACCCCAGCAGTTACCTTCAATGAAGATGATGTGGTTCTTGTCCACTTCGCGTATAGCGGTAGTAATTGCCATATATAGCTGGCGCAGGGGTACGTTGTTAGTTTCGCCACAACCGTTTTGGTTACCACCCGGAGTAAAATTCCAGTTAGGTTCATTGATCAGGTCATAACCGCCAATCCAGGGTTCGTTCGCATAACGTTCAGCAAGTTTACGCCACAGCGCAATTGTCTTTTGCTTGTTCGCTTCGCTGTCCCACAACGAAGGTTTAGTGTTATCATAGTCAGATATAGCAGCATCATGTCCTTGTCCACCCGGTGCAGCGTGCAGATCGAGTATCAGGTATATTTTATTTTTAGCGCACCACTGCAACAGGTTATCCACCATGGTAAATCCTTTGTCGAGCCAGGTGTTCTGTCCGGCAACGGGTTCTTTTTCAATCGGCAGTGTAAAGAGATTATAGTGCATGGGTAAACGCACCGAGTTGAATCCCCATGAAGCAAGTGAGTCTATATCACGTTCCGTACAATGATTGGCAAGCCATGCTTCATAAAACTGGTTGGTGTTAGCTTCCCCGATGAGCTCTTGAATTTTTGCGCGTATCTGGTGCTGCGGGTTCGCGAAGCTGTTTGTCTCAAGCATGTAACCTTCCTGCAACATCCAGCCGCCAAGTCCCATGCCGCGCAAGATCACCTCTTTGCCATCTTTGTCAACAATTTGTTTGCCTTGCGTATGCAGGTATTGCGCATTTGCCGTGCCTGCCGCGAAGATCGCCAGGACAAAAATGAATGCAGCCTGCCGGAGTCTTCCGTTTAAAAATCCAATCATATCGGAGCGTAGTTTTGTAGTTTATGTACAATCGTTTTCGGAATTCAAGTATATTGGTTATGATGGCTTAAATTTTCAATGCGCATACATCTAAAATACATCAGGGCGATTTTTGGCCTACGTCTTCAATACTTCATAAATAGCAGAGCGGTTGATAATCAGCGATTTGCTTTTTATGAAACAAACCGGTACGTGGCACAGGGTATGGCTTTTGTTTTTAGTCTTATCTGCAGATCTTGTACATACCTCATGGCTGCACCCAACGCTGCGACTTCATCAAATTCAGTCATCAAATTTTTTGTGCTTGCAGCTTTTGCGATGGCAGGCTTACCGGTAGAAAGTAACGCGCAACAAAACACAACGGGCGGGCTAGCCGAAGTGCACGGCATGCCGCGCATCATTCACTACACAAAAAAAGAATTCAACTCCGATCCGCAGTTCTGGGCCATGTGCCAGGATGAGCGTGGAGTTTTATATTTTGGTAATAACGATGGCGTATTGATTTACGATGGTGAGCGCTGGCAGAAAGTTACACTCCCCAATAACTCATCGGTACGAAGTCTTCGCACCAGTAAAAAAGGAGATATATATGCCGGAGGTTTTAATGAGCTTGGCGTCATCAAGCGCGACAGGTACGGTAAATATTACTATGAATCACTATTGGAGCTGCTGCGACCCGAAGACAGAAACCTGGAGAACATCTGGCAGATCTACGAAGTACAAGGCTATATAGTTTTTCGCAGCACACGCATGCTCATCGCGATAGCCAACAATAAAGCGATTACGTTGCCTTCGTCTGAATCATTCCGCTATTGCAATGTCATCAATGATCAACTCTATGTACAGGACAGAGAATGGATCAAGCAGGTTGATTTACGATCGCTGGAGTTTACCGATATTATTCATCAGCGCGAGATAAACTCCGAAGAGATTGTCGGTTTATTACCCGGATTGAAGAAAGAAGGATTGCTGCTGATCACCAAGAAAGGAAGTGCATACGCCATTGATCCGGAAAAGCGAACAGCAACATTCAGAAAAAGACTGATACCCGAGAACTCGAGCAACCTTATTATCTGTGCTATCAAATCGAAGCAAGGTACCTACTACCTTGGCACTCTGAGTACCAAGATCATGTTACTGAATGAATCCGGTGAACACGTTACAACCAGTGAAGCCTTTCAGAATTTACAGGACAATACAGTGCTGAATCTCTTCGAGAGTCGCGAAGGAAATATATGGGCATTACTGAATAACGGACTTGACTGCATCGATGTGTCTTCGCCTGTGAGCATGGTATTCGACGATGCTGCAATCTTTGATGTGCTGCCGGTAGGCAAAACGTTGTATCTGGCAACGAACCAGGGTGTATTTGTTTCCAATAGTAGTAACGGTGACAATTACTCACGTACGAGTTTTAAAAAGATTGAAGGACTGGAAGGACAGGCCTGGTCACTGCAGTATTTCAAAGGAACCGTGATCTGCAGTCACGATCGCGGTATATTTATACTTACCGGCAAAGGCATTCAGAAAATACCCGACATCACTGGTATCTGGAAGATTATAGAAGTAAACGGACGACCTGATGATTTCCTGGTGTGTACCTACGAAGGTATATATCTGCTGCATTATGATAAAGCGAAAGGTTTTGTACTGCAACACCGCATAGAAGGTTTCCGCGAATCGAGTCGTGATATACTGCAAAGCAACGAGCCCGGTATATTCTGGGTATGTCATGGGTATAAAGGTGTATTCCGCATTAAAGTAGACGAGAGCCTGACGCGCACGGTAAGCCTGGAACACTTCAAAGATCAGAATGGATTGCCGTCACCTTTTAATATAAATGTATTCCGCTGGAAAGGTGAAACGGTGTTCACAACCAACAAAGGTATATTTACTTTCAACGCCACTGCCAATCGCTTTGAGCCGCACGCGTTACTGACGAGTCTGTTTGGTACCGAGCACAACGTGCGCAAGTTGCTGCAGCATGGCGACAAGACCTGGTTTGTTCACAATGATGAAGCCGGGTATTTTCTAACCAACGATGCAAAACCAGTTCTTGAAAAAGGACTCTTTCTGAATCTGAAAGGTACTTTCAACCAGAGTATGGAATGTATTGTGCCGTTGAGTAACCGAAATGTTTTAATGGGTACGATCACCGGTTTATACGCCTTCGATCTTTCCTATAATTCATCCGGGAAGGAGTTGGCCAACATGCTCTTCACGAACGTGAGCGCACAGCAAGAACAGGAGGAAGTACGGGGCGATTTAACCGACACAACGTCACGGCTACAGCTTTCCAACAACACCAGCAGCATACGATTCGATTTTGCTGCACCTGATTTTCAGGATCAGATGAATATACAATATAGCTATAGGCTGGAAGGAGTGGACGCGGGTTGGTCGGAGTGGCAGGAAACTCCCTATAAAGAATTCAGTTACCTGCGTTCGGGACGCTATGCATTTCATGTAAAGGCACGAAGCCTGCTGGGGGAAAGTTCGCGCGAAGCGGTATACTATTTCGAGATCTTGCCGGCATGGTATCAAACCGTGTGGGCCTATATAATATATAGTTTGCTTGCAACCTTTATAGTGATAACTGTAGCGGGCATGGTAAAGCGGAAGATCAATCTTGAAAAACAGAAGACCCGCGATGAAGAAGAAAAGAAGCGCAAAGTACTGGAGCTCGAAATTCAGCAGATAAAGCTGAAGCAGGAAAAAGAGCAAATGATAAAAGACAAGGCGCAACTGGAAGAAGATGTGATCCATAAAAGCAAAGAGCTTGCAAACTATACCATGCTGCTGGTGAAGAAACGCGAACTGCTTTCGGATATGCACGATGAGTTGAAAACTTTGAAAGATACCGTACGCAGCGATGCTTCGAAGCAGATCGTGCGCGACCTCATCCGCAAGATCAACGCCAACCTTCAGAACGAAGAACACATCCAGGTGTTTGAGGCAAACTTTGAACGCGTGCACCACGAATTTTTTGCACAGCTGAAATCGACCTTCTCAGATCTCACACAAAAAGAACTTCAGCTTTGCGCGTTTGTAAGAATGAATCTCACCAACAAGGAAATAGCTTCCATCCTTAATATTTCAGTACGCGGAGTGGAGACTGCGAGGTATCGTCTTCGCAAGCGGTTAGGCATGAGTCATGAACAGGACATGTCGGCTTTCCTGGAAAAACTCTATGCTTCGAACGAAAAATCTCCTGATGTTCCGGATGATTCATCCGACCTTTTAAACAAAACACGGTAACGAAGTTCAAGCGCACTAAAAGTCTTTTGGCGTTGCGATGACAGATTTTTCTTTTCGAACGGTGAATGGCGTGTGGCCGTCCCGTTGTTTTTGATCACTTCACTGCCTTTCTGTGAATTCTTTCGTGAACACTTAATCATCTGACAATCAAACTACTTTTTGATTTTGACGTAGTGCTGACGAGCTTCCGGTTTCGTGTGCAGTAATGGAACTGTAGTCGTTTTTTTCGTTGCTCGCCTCTGTCTCCCATACTTTTGATTTCAGCGGAAACGATTTCTAGTAAACGTTTTCGCGACACTTCTAAATCTTAACCATTATCAAAAACCTATGAGAGAATTTCTACAGACGGGGAAGCGACAAGCCAGATACTTCCTCATGCTGTGCTTTGCTTTAACCTGCGGGTATGCGCATGCCCAGCACGTTGTGAGCGGAACAGTAAAGGATGAAAACACAGGCGAACAGTTGCCGGGTGTAAACGTAGTGCTGAAGGGTACAAGTACAGGAACCATTTCAGATGCTGAAGGAAGATACTCGCTCGAAGTACCTTCACAGGAGGCTGTTTTGATCTTTTCGTTTGTCGGGTATGCCAAACAGGAAGTACCCGTGGGCGAAAGAAATTCAATTGACGTGTTACTGATGTCCGATATATCAACCCTCGATGAAGTGGTGGTAGTGGGCTACGGTACACAAAAGAAAAGTGTTGTGTCCGGATCGATCTCCAGTGTGAAAGCGTCAGACCTCGAAGCCATGCCGATCAACCGTATCGAGCAGGCGCTGCAGGGAAGAACGTCAGGTCTTACCATTGCGGCAAACTCCGGTCAGCCGGGTGGTGGTGCAACGGTACGTCTACGCGGTATTACCTCGTTCAACCGCGATGGTGGTAACAACAACCAGCCACTGTGGGTTGTAGATGGTGTTATCATCGACAACGGAGGTATAGGCTATCTGAATCAATCCGATATAGAATCCATTGAAGTATTGAAAGATGCAGCATCACAAGCTATATATGGTGCGCGTGCTGCTGCCGGTGTAATTCTGGTTACAACCAAGAAAGGTAAATCCGGAAGTCTTAAAATGAACTACAACGGATACTACGGTATATCAGAGCCTGCACGCAAACTTGATCTGTTGAATGCTACACAGTATGCTACACTTCGTAATGAAGCAGCAGCAGCCAATGGCGATCCGCTGCCGTTTGCAAATCCGGAGTCATACGGAGAAGGTACAGACTGGCAATCACTGATTTTCAACAACAGCGCAAAACGTCAGAATCATGAGTTCAGCATCAGCGGTGGTAATGATAAATCTACCTTCTATACTTCATTCGGTTATCTGAGCCAGGAAGGTATCGTAGCAACGGATATATCGAAGTATAAACGCTTTAACATCCGCCTCAACTCTACACACAAAGCAAAGAAGTGGTTAACCATAGGACAGAACCTTGGCTACGCCTATAACAAATCCATCGGACTTGGTAATACCAACAGTGAGTTTGGTGGTCCGTTAAGTTCAGCAATCAACCTGGACCCGATCACACCTGCTGTTGTTACAGATGCTGTAGAAGCAAATCAGCCTATATATGTGAACAACCCGGTGCGCAGAGATGAGAACGGAAACCCGTATGGTATATCTCCGTATGTGGGACAGGAAATGACGAACCCGCTGGCCTATATTTCCAAGCAGCTGGGTAATTACGACTGGGGCCACAACATCATCGGTAACTTCTTTGCAGAGGCAGAGCCGATCAAAGGTTTGAAAGTACGTTCTACTATAGGAGCGAAACTTGCCTTCTGGGGTAACGAAGCATTCACACCGGTATATTTCCTCAACTCATCTAATATCATCTCGCAAAATTCATTTACCCGCGAGAACAACGTGCGTCTTGACTGGAACATCGAGAATACTATATCCTACACCCGCACATTCCTCACCGATCACAATGTTACC
>CAMLLI010000126.1 GCA_946480685.1 uncultured Flammeovirgaceae bacterium
TTACGAAGCTGATTATTTCTACTTCTGTTCTTGAACTCGCAGCAGATTTTTTAAACTTTGAAACTGAATTTTTTAGTCTTCAATTTTCTGAACACTAAATCCATTTCGTGCTATGGCAAAATCGGAGAAAGACTCTTCTATGTTCACGTATGACGAATCCAGCATCAGGTCGCTTGACTGGCGTGAGCACATTCGTCTGCGACCAGGTATGTACATCGGTAAGCTTGGTGACGGGTCGTCAAAAGACGATGGTATATATGTACTTGTAAAAGAAGTGATCGATAACTGTATCGATGAACACATGATGGGTTATGGTAAAACCATCGATGTGCACATCACCGAATCAAAGGTTACCGTTCGCGACTACGGCCGTGGTATTCCACTTGGTAAAGTCGTGGATGTGGTTTCTAAAATCAATACGGGTGCCAAGTACGACTCCGGTGCATTCCAGAAGTCAGTAGGGTTGAACGGTGTCGGTACCAAAGCCGTGAATGCGCTCTCCAGTTATTTTAAAGTGCAGGCTTTCCGTGAAGGTCAGCAGAAACTGGCGGAGTTTAAGAAAGGTGTGTTGGTTAACGATCCGAAGCCTTCGAAGAGCGATGAGAAGAACGGTACCTACGTTGAGTTCGAACCGGACAACACGATGTTCAAAAACTATCACTTCATTCCGGAATACCTGGATGATCTGATGTGGAACTATGCGTTCCTGAATGCCGGTCTTACCATCAACTATAACGGACAGAAGTTTTTCTCGAAAGATGGTTTGCTCGACCTGCTGAGACAGAAGTCGGATGCCGATGATCTGCGTTACCCGATCATTCACCTGAAAGGTAAAGATATAGAAGTAGCCCTGACACACGGCAACCAGTACGGTGAAGAGTACTACTCGTTTGTTAACGGTCAGAACACAACGCAGGGGGGTACCCACCTCGCAGCGTTCCGCGAAGGCGTGGTAAAAGGTGTTCGTGAATTTTATAAAACCGATTTTGATGCAGCCGATATTCGCGCGAGTATCATTGGTGCAGTAGCAATTCGAGTACAGGAACCTGTGTTCGAGTCGCAGACCAAAACCAAATTAGGTTCACTGGCTACGGCTCCGGAAGGAGGGCAGCCGATCAAGAGTTTCGTGGGTGACTTCGTTGCCAAGGAACTTGAAATATACCTGAATACCAATCCGATTGCAGCCGATGCTTTGAAGAAACGCATTCAGCAATCCGAGCGTGAGCGTAAAGAAATCGCCGGTATCAAAAAGCTGGCGAACGAGCGCGCGAAGAAAGCAAACCTGCATAACCGTAAGCTCCGCGATTGCCGCTATCACTTCGATGAGAAAAATCCGAAAGGACAAGATTGTATGATCTTCATCACCGAGGGTGACTCTGCGAGTGGATCGATCACAAAATCACGCGATGTTGAAACACAAGCTGTATTCAGTCTTCGTGGTAAACCGTTGAACTGTTTTGGACTTACCAAGAAAGTTGTATACGAGAACGAAGAGTTCAACCTGCTGCAGCACGCGTTGAATATAGAGGATGGTCTCGATGGCTTACGCTATAACAAAGTGATCATCTCTACCGATGCCGATGTGGATGGTATGCACATTCGCTTGTTGCTGATGACCTTCTTCCTACAATTCTTCCCCGACCTGGTAAAAGCCGGTCACGTATTTATACTCGAAACTCCGCTCTTCCGCGTGCGGAATAAAAAGGAAACTATATACTGCTATAGCGAAGAAGAGAAACAGGCTGCGATGAGAAAGCTTGGTGCTAAACCGGAGATCACACGCTTCAAAGGTTTGGGAGAGATTTCACCAGACGAGTTCGGTAAGTTTATCGGAGAAAACATTCGCCTCCAGCCGGTGCTGCTTCATAAAGACAGTCACCTGCAGAAGATACTTGAATTCTACATGGGCAAGAACACACCAACGCGCCAGGACTTCATCATTGAAAACCTGCGTATTGAACTTGACAAGGTGGAAGCAAGTGCCGAGAAGACTGAAGAAGAGGAAGTAGAAGCCTAGTATATACAGATGCAGGATAGCGTGAAGCAAAATCCTGAAACAAGACAAACAGCATTTTTGAAGTTTATATTTTTTAATCGGTCATGAGTAAGAAAGAAAACCCGAAAGCAAACGAGGACAACGAATCAAACGAAGAAAACAACAACGGTGCCGGTGGAGGAGAAGATGTTATCCACTCCGTTGCGATTGATGGTTTATACCAGAGTTGGTTCCTGGACTATGCATCCTATGTAATTCTTGAACGCGCAGTTCCGCGTCTCGAAGATGGGTTCAAACCCGTGCAACGCAGGATCATGCATTCGCTGAAGGAAATGGACGATGGCCGTTTCAATAAAGTAGCAAACGTGATTGGTAACACCATGCAGTATCACCCGCACGGTGATGCTTCTATCGGTGAAGCCATTGTAAATATAGGGCAGAAAGACCTGCTCATTGAAACACAGGGTAACTGGGGCGATGTGCGCACAGGCGATGGTGCCGCTGCTCCGCGTTATATAGAAGCGCGTCTTTCCAAGTTCGCGCTCGATGTAGTATATAATCCGCAGACTACAACGTGGCAACTTTCGTATGACGGTCGTAAGAAAGAACCGGTAACATTGCCGGTAAAATTTCCGCTGTTGTTATCGCAGGGAGTGGAGGGGATCGCGGTAGGTCTTTCGACCAAAATTCTTCCGCACAACTTTGTAGAACTCATCAAGGCATCGATCGATGTTTTGAAAGGAAAGAATCCTAAAATATACCCTGACTTCCCAACCGGAGGTATAGCTGACTTTACAGACTATAACCAGGGGATGCGCGGTGGAAAGATCAAAGTAAGAGCGCGCATTGAAGTGCTTGATAAAAAAACGCTGGTTATCCGCGACATACCGTTCTCTACTACCACAACGTCTCTGATGGAGTCGATTGTAAAAGCGAGTGAGAAGGGGCAGATCAAAGTAAAACAGGTAATTGACAACACGGCTCAAAATATAGAGATTCAATTGCAGCTTCAACCGGGACAATCTCCGGAGGTTGCTATTGATGCGTTGTATGCCTTTACGGATTGTGAGATCTCGATCTCTCCGAACGCATGCGTGATCGTGGATGACAAGCCGAAGTTCATGCCGGTTAACCAGATCCTGAAGCATAATACAGATCAGACGGTTCAGTTGCTGAAACAGGAACTCGAGATCAAACGCCAGGAGTTGATGGAGAAGATATTGTTCTCGTCATTGGAGAAGATCTTCATTGAGAACCGTATCTACCGTGACATTGAAGAAGCCGAAAGCTGGGAAGAAGTAATTGAGACAATCGATAAAGGTCTTAAGCCACACAAAAAGAAATTCTATCGCGAGATCACTACTGATGATATAGTACGATTGACGGAGATTCGCATCAAACGTATTTCGAAGTTCGACTCGTTCAAGGCTGATGAGATGTTGCGTGATCTTCAGAAAGAGCTGAAAGAAACCGAGCATCACCTCAAGAATCTTGTTGAATATGCTATATCGTATTTCCAGAGATTGCTGGAGAAATATGGTAAAGGCCGCGAACGTAAAACTGAAATCAAGAGCTTCCAGTCTGTTACAGCGGTTGAAGTTATCGCGAACAACCAAAAGCTATACGTAAACCGTGCCGATGGTTTTGTGGGATATAGCTTGAAGAAAGACGAGTATATCTGTGATTGCTCCGACCTGGATGATGTTATCGTGATCCGCAAAGATGGTAAGGTAAGAGTATCGCGTATCCAGGAGAAAGTGTTCATGGGTAAGGATATACTATACGTAGGCATCTGGAAGAAAGGTGACGACCGCATGGTATATAACGTGATCTACGCCGATGGAAAAGGAGGGAAGAGCTTCTCGAAACGTTTCAGTCTGCCAGGCGTAACCCGCGACAAGGAGTATGATATCACACAAGGCAATCCGAATTCGCGTATACTATATGTGAGCGGTAACCCGAACGGTGAAGCTGAACAGGTAGAAGTGAAACTGTCGCAGTCAAGTACAGCACGTAAAAAAGTCTTTACATACGACTTTGCCGAACTTGAAGTAAAAGGCAGAAGCTCAAAGGGAAATATACTTACACCGTACCCGGTTCGTAAAGTTGATTTCCTCAAAGCAGGTGGCTCTACACTGAGTAAACTTGATCTGTGGTTTGATGCAGATGCCGGTCGTCTGAACAAAGACAAGCGTGGTCGCTATATCGGTAAGTTCGATGTAGATGACAAGATCATTACGTTCAATCGCAATGGTTCGTACAAGATTACGAACTATGAACTGACCAATCGTTTCGATCCGGAGAAGACTTTGCACGTTGAGAAGTTCAATGCTGAAAAAGTAATCTCGGCAGTATATGTCGATGGCGAAAGCAAGCAGTATATGGCGAAGCGTTTCGTGATCGAGACTACTACATTAGATAAAGAATTTGGATTTATATCCGAAGGTATAGGTTCGAGACTCGTAGCCGTAACAACGTCTGAAACTCCGGAGATAGAAGCTGAAGTTGTGAAGGCAAAAGATAAACCGAAAGTAACTGAAGTTATAAATCTGGAAGAAGTTGTTGATGTGAAAGGTTGGAAAGCTGTCGGCAACAAACTTTCCCAGTACAAGGTATCGAAAGTGACACTGGTTCAGGAAGAAGAGACTGGTCTTGAAGAAGGTGACGATGAGAGTGTATTAACGGAGACTACTGACGCGGATCAGTCGTCAAAAAAAAAATTGAGTTCGAACCTGAACCCGAAGTCGAAGAAGACGGACAAGTCAGTCTCTTCGGCGAGCCCCAAAAAACAGGCACCGGTCAAGGCGAAGTCAAAGGACAAGCCCCAAGCCACCAGCAAAAAAGTGAGCCCACCAAAAAAATCCAAGTCGAGCAGCAAGCCCTCTTCGGTGAAAAAGGTGGCCAAGAAAGCGCCCGCCAAGAAAGTGGTGAAGGCTCCGGCCAAAAAGAGCAAGGGCAAAGGGAAGAAGTAAATAAGTCGAGAAGTCCGGAAGACGGAAAATCTTCAGGTACGTTTAATCCGGGTGATACGATTGAGTTTGATGTTTGAGTGTTTTGAAATTTGTAACTTACGGGTATGAGAAATCTTCCGTTTACATTTAAGATCGAAAAGGATGGAGAGCAATTTCATGCATGGTGCCCTGAATTACCGGGATGTCATACGCATGGAAAAACTCCTTCTGTGGCGTTGGAAAACCTGAAAGATGCGATTCAACTTTACCTTGATGCGATCATGGAAGAAGAAATTGCACGGTTGACAACTGAAATGTTAGATGAAGCCTAAGGAATTAATAAAGCTTCTGGAGAAAGAAGGTTTTATTTTCATCAGACAATCAGGAAGTCACGCAATATATCGCAAAGCAGGAGCCAAGATTATTGTAGTACCAATCCATAGTAAAGACATACCAACTGGTACGTTGATGTCGATTCTAAAGGATGCAGGTCTAAAAGATTAAGATATAGAAGGCGGAGGATTTACTAAACTCTCCGCTTTTTCTTTTTCTATCAGCGGGAATTATGGCCCGCAGATTTACACAGATTCTCGCAGAAAGGGCCGCAGAGTTTTTTGAAAAGTATATATATATATATAGGAGAACGTAGAGTTGTAGAAGTGTAACTCTATTGTAACTGTTTTCGAAAAAAAATGTCTGCGTAAATCCGCGTCTTCTGCGGGAAACAAAAGACTACAATCTCTTCTTCACCAGCTCTGCTACAGTTTCACCAATAGATAGTGAAGAGGTAGCAGCGGGCGATGGAGCATTGCATACATTGATGGCCAGTTTCTCTTCGAGGATCATGAAGTCATCCAGCAGTCCACCGGTTCGGTCGCAGGCTTGGGCGCGTACACCGGCACCGCCTTCAATCAGGTCTTCTTCTTTTATCTCCGGTAATAATTTCTGAAGTGCTTCCGTAAATGCAGCCTTCGAGTAAGAGCGATACATCTCACCAACACCGGTGCGCCAATACTTGGCTACAACTTTCCGAAACCCTGGCCACGCCAAGGTCTCACCAAGTTCTGCCAGATTTATATCTGACTTTTTATATCCTTCACGCCTAAAGGCAAGGACTGCATTTGGTCCACACTCAACACCGCCACCGACCATCGTGGTAAAATGTACACCGAGGAACGGGAAGTTTGGATCCGGCACAGGGTATATCAACGTCTTTACCAGGTACTCTTTCTCTTTCTTCAATTTATAGTACTCACCACGGAACGGTATAATCTTTACATTCACGTTCTGCGATGTTAACCGCGCGATCTTGTCGGAATATAGTCCGGCACAGTTTACAACAAGTTTACTGCTATAGGTCGCTTTGGGTGTAATGACTTCTACGTTGTTGTTACTGAAGCGGATATCAACTACTTTCTCACCAAGTTTTATTTCTCCACCTTTTTGACGGAACACCTCAGCATACTTCTCCGCTACAACGCGATAGTCAACAATACCGGTTTGAGGAACATGTATACCCGCTATACCAGCAACATGTGGTTCATACTCCCTGAGCTCCGATGCATTGAGCATCTTTAAGTTTTGCAATCCGTTTTGCTGACCGCGATCAAATATATTCTTCAGCAATGGCAATTCATTCTCGGCTGTAGCTACAATTACTTTACCACAGATGTTGTGAGGTACATCATACTGCCTGCAGAAATCGAGGAGGAGGTTATAGCCATGGATGCAATTCCGGGCTTTGAGACTGCCGGGTTTATAGTATATACCGGAGTGTATTACATTGCTGTTATTACCAGTCTGGTGATTGGCGACTACATTCTCTTTTTCAAGAACTACTACTTTTAACTGGGGATTCCGGTTGATTAGCTGTAAAGCTGTGGCGAGCCCGACAGCTCCGCCTCCGATTACAATAACATTGTACTGCACAGGATGATATAATTTTTGCCCGAAGCTAACGATTTAATCTGACACTGCGGACTATAAATATACCATGCACTATAAATGAAAAAGCCCCGCAGGAGCGGGGCCTTTCAGCTTTCTATTTTTTCTTTTTAGCTACTTTCTTTACAGCCTTCTTCGGTAATTTTTTCGCGGCCTTCTTAGCGGTAGCCGTTACTTTTTTCACCGGCTTCTTCGCTGCTTTTTTAGCAACTACTTTCTTAACCGGTTTCTTTGTTACCTTTTTAGGAGCTGCCTTTTTCGCTACAGTTTTCTTTGCTGCTTTTTTAGGAGCTGCTTTCTTCGCTGTAGTTTTCTTTGCTGCCTTTTTAGGAGCGCTCTTTGAAACTGCTTTGGTAGCAGGTTTAGCAGGAGCCGCTTTCTTGGCACCAGTTTTCTTGGCTGGAGCTTTCTTACCAGCTTCAATTATTTTGCTGATAGTTTTTACAGCAGGAGCAGAAGTCATGCTCTTCGCCGGAGCTGTTTTAACAGCTGTGCTTTTCGCAGGTGCTGCCTTTGCAGTTGCAGGTTGTTGCTTCTTCTCATCAGCAAATTTCTTCGCCATCAGGTTAAGAGCTGAACCAGCTTTGAACCACTCGATCTGGTTGGCATTGTAAGTATGATTTACTACGATGCTATCTTCAGAACCATCTGCATGGTGAATTGCCAGGGTGAGTGGTTTATCAGGTGCGAACGATGTTAATCCGATGATATCGAATGTATCGTCTTCCTGTATTTTGTTATAGTCTTCTTTGTTCGCGAACGTAAGCGCAAGCATACCTTGCTTCTTCAGGTTCGTTTCGTGAATACGTGCAAATGATTTTACAAGTATAGCGCGCACGCCAAGGTGACGTGGCTCCATCGCTGCGTGTTCGCGTGATGAACCTTCTCCGTAGTTTTCATCACCTACTACAATCGATCCTATACCTTCTGCTTTATAGGCACGTTGTACTTTTGGTACTTCATCGTACTCTGCTGTAAGACCGTTCTTTACACTGTTGATTTTTTCATTGAAAGCGTTGGTTGCACCGATCAACAAGTTGTTGGAAATGTTGTCGAGGTGACCGCGATACTTTAACCATTTACCCGCCATCGAGATGTGGTCGGTAGTACATTTACCTTTCGCTTTCAGGAGTAAGCGAAGACCTGTCAGATCTTTACCTTCCCAAGGTTTGAATGGATCAAGTAACTGCAGACGATCTGATACCGGATTTACTTTTACCGATACTTTGCTGCCATCTTTAGCAGGTGCCTGGAATCCTGGATCTTCAACATCAAAACCTTTTGTAGGAAGTTCATCTCCGGTAGGAGGGTCAAGCTTCACTTGTTCACCACGTTCGTTGGTGAGGTAATCGGTAGTTGGGTTGAAGGTAAGATCACCTGCTATAGCAAGTGCTGTTACAAGTTCAGGCGAAGCCACGAATGCATACGTATTTGGGTTGCCATCGTTACGTGACTGGAAGTTACGGTTGAAGGAGTGAACGATGGTGTTCTTCTCTTTCTTCTCAGCACCAACACGGCTCCACATACCGATACAAGGTCCGCATGCATTTGCAAATACTTTTGCACCGATCTGATCAAATGTATCGATAAAGCCATCGCGCTCAATCGTATAGCGCACAAGCTCTGAACCTGGCGTGATGGTAAATTCTGCTTTCGTCTTTAGTCCTTTTTCTGCAACCTGTTTAGCGAGACTGGCTGCGCGGGATATATCTTCGTAAGAAGAGTTAGTACATGAACC
>CAMLLI010000127.1 GCA_946480685.1 uncultured Flammeovirgaceae bacterium
AAAACTATGCCGATGTTTTTAAATATCAATTCAATGATAATGCAGAGTCGTTGTTTGCTCTTCAGTGGCCAACAAATGGTGGAGGTTGGTACCAGGGAAATATGCTCCAGCTTTACAGCAACGCGCTACAGATAAATGGCGGTGGTGGTTACTATGGTATTGAAACCACATACGATATGTACCTTCAATACCTTGATATTGCCAATGACTCTATTGAAGTGGACTCGCTGAGGCGGAAAGCTACGTTCATGTACAGGAACGACACGTACCCTGAATTAAACACGAATATAAGTTACGTTGAAAACGGTGTTACAAAAACGGGTCTTAAATTCAATGGTAATAGTGGTTTAAAGAAGCATATTATTGGTAACGAGAAAGATCTTAATCTCCCGCTGATGACTAATACTTCTTCTCCGGAGCATACTATATTATTAAGACTTGCAGATATATACCTGGTTTATGTTGAAGCTGTTCTGGGAAATAATGGAACAACCTCCGATGCAAAAGCATTAGGGTATTTTAATGAAATAAGAAAAAGAGCAGGTGTCGCGGAAGTCAGCTCGGTTAGTGAAGCTACATTATTCAAGGAAAGAAGAATAGAGCTGGCGGGTGAAGGCGAGTACTGGTTTGATCTTGTCAGACTTTCATACTACAACCCGGCAAAGGCTTTGGAGCGTGTTAATGGTGAAAACAACCGCGTTAATATCCAGGTTGATGGTACCGGTAAAGTAACCCCGGGAGATTCTTATGGGGTAATTACGCCGGCTACACCCAATACATTTAAGTTGCCGCTGCCCTCTAGTGAGATAACTGCCAATCCATTATTGCTGGAACCTGCAGTGCCTTATTCATTTTAATTAACATGAAGCAATCAACTATGAAAAATATAGTATATATCCGCCGGTGTATTTTGCAGCTCTTGTGCATGGTAATGATTTTAACGTTCATCACAGGTTGCAAAGATGACGATGATATGCGAGTACCTGTCATCCATGAAGTTCGTAATTATGCTCCCACACCAGCCGATACCCTTATCACATCGATAAATGATGGTCAGTGGGTAGTGTTACATGGTAAAAATATGACTTCTGTATCACAAGTATACTTTGGAAGTATACCGGCCACTTTCAATAGTGCTTTTGCAACCGATGAAACACTTGTCGTGCAGGTGCCATCTATTCCGTTTCTGTCGGTGCCCAGAGATAAG
Source organism: uncultured Flammeovirgaceae bacterium (assembly GCA_946480685.1). The sequence goes on from CAMLLI010000127.1 coordinate 1,208, forward strand.
CTTAATGTAATTACTGTAGTTAGTAAAGGTGGAACAAGCACGTACGAAATTATAGTCACCGGTGCTCCCATTATCGTTAACGTTCGAAATACGGATGGCGCAATTATCGACAGAGTTTTTCCGGAGCAGCAAATCAACATCGTTGGGATTAATCTCAGTAATGCCTCGAGTATAAAATTTCAAGGTATAGATGCTGACATGGGAACTGTGGTATACACGGATTCAAGTACGATCGTACAAGTGCCCGCAAACTTGTCTGGCGGAGATGCTTCACTCGTTAACACGATCAGCTATACCACAGGAATTGGAACCGGTAATTTTTCGATACGAATCGTAGGACCGCCTATAATTACAAACGTTTCGCATGAGATGCCGAAGGAAGGTGAAGAAGTATATCTTTACGGATATAATTTTGTCAGCGTTGAAAGTATAACGTTTGCCGGCTTAACCATTTCTTCCTTTGAAGAATCAGAAGATGGCAATTCAGTAAAGTTCGCTGCACCCAAGCTCACGGGTAGCGGACCCGTTACGGTTGTTACTCCAGGAGGAACATTCACGACTGCATTCAAGGTAAATGATATAGCCGCTATAAATGCCGGTGGCATAGGCATTTTAGGTAATCTCGAGTGGGGCGATTATTTCGGCTGGCAATGGTGGGGAGGCACTGTAGATCTTCAGAGTTCGGATCCCAATACAACAGGCTGGCCTCCCTATAATGCTGAGTATGGCATTGGAACAGGACAATATATTGTACATAAAAGCGTAGCACTAAAAGCTGGTGAAGGCAGTGATGGTAACTCCATTCGTCTTGGTGAATTTCAATGGGTACCAACCGAAAATCTGAATGACTCAGGAGATAAATGGGCATTCAAATTTGAGATCTATGTTAAAAAGAACTGGAATGGAGGTACGCTTTGTATCAGAACTGATAAAGCTGACTATTTAGCATTGTACGAGCCTTGGAAAATATCAGCAAAAGAATCAATCGACTTTACTACTGAAGGATGGCAAACGGTAACAATTCCATTGTCGTCATTCCGCAAGAAGCATGCTACGCTGGGTGATGGTAAAGGTGATCCGATAACAAAAGTTTCAGACTTACTCAACATTGCTACCGGTAAGACCTATCTGACTCTTTACCTGCATAACTATGGCACGAAGACAACCACAAACATTGAAGCTGCTTTCGATAACTTCAGAGTAGTAAAAAGATAACGTTCGGTTTACCAGTAGCCGTAAGGAAAAACCTGCGGAGTTTCAGCTTTCGTAGAGGAAGTATATCTCCGCAGGTTCTTTTCTCAATTAGGTTATAGGATCTTATTGAAGAATATATATACCTGTATTACCTATACGCTGCAGGAATCTGAACAATATATACCGGGTCGAATAATAATTACGAATAAGCTAAAGCCCCTTCCAGATAAATAATTCACATTCACAAATTAGACAATCAATGAAGATTACGAGCTTTTTAAAGATCTCAGTAGTACTGATGATGATGATTTTTTTTGCATCCTGTAAAAAAGATGATGTAACACCGGAGCTAAACGTAACACCGCTGGAGATTTCGCTCAACGCAGAGGGGGATACATCGGAGTTCTCGATCGTTACAAATGATAGCTGGACTATTCAAAATGCTGCTGATGCATGGCTGCAGGTAAGCCAGGTAAATGGTAATAGTGGTAGCGCCAGCATTCAAATTATCGCCAGTAAAAATGCTACCGGTAATTCACGCTCTACAATATTGGTGGTGGACTCGAACAACGGTCAGCGAAGACGCATCAAGGTCTCGCAGGCCCCGACTATATATCCATCCTATAACACTTCGCCGAAAGCACCGGATGCAACAGGCATGAGCAGTAACGCGGTTGAACTTGCAGCTAAAATGAAATTGGGCTGGAATATAGGGAACACCTTCGAGGCTCCTAACAATGAGCAGGGATGGGGCAGTCCTAAAATTACAGAAGACTATATAAAGTTTGTAAAACAAAGCGGCTTCAATGCCATTCGTATTCCGTGTCAATGGAATTGGAGCCATGTGGACAATAAGGCGACTGCGCATATTGATCAGAATTGGATGAACCGCGTGAAAGAAGTGGTAGGCTATTGTGTAAACAATGATATGTATGTGTTGTTGAATATCCATTGGGATGGTGGATGGTTAGAAAAGGGTATAAAAAACATCACCCCGGTAAAGCAAGATTCGATCGATGCTAAACAAAGAGCATTTTGGGAGCAGATTGCTACTGCTATGCGTGATTTCGATGAGCATTTGATGTTTGCCAGCGCCAACGAACCGGATGCAGGAAATGCTGCGGAAACGAAAGTATTAGCACAGTTTCACCAGACGTTTATTGACGCTGTTCGATCTACCGGAGGAAGAAACAGTTACCGTGTACTTGTTCTTCAGGGACCTGGTACAAACATGGTATTGACCTCTGAACTGATGAGCAAACTTCCGAAAGATCCGACACCCAATCGCCTGATGGTTGAAGTGCATAACTATTCACCATCACAGTTTTGCTTCCTGAATGAAGATGTAGACTGGGGAAAAATGGCTTATTACTGGGGCAAAGATTATCAGTCGTCCATCGAACCAGACCGTAATTTTTTAGAAAGCTGGGAGTGGGGAAATGAGAGTGCACTGATTAACCAATTCAAAATGGTGAAGGAAACATTTGTGGATAAAGGTATTCCTGTGCTGATAGGAGAGTATGGCGCATACCGAAGGAATGGAAGTAAAAACGAACCAAAGGATCTGGTAACACATAATAATTCTGTTGATTACTGGATAACGCTCTCAACTAAGCAGGCAAGACAAAGTGGTATGATTCCATTTTGGTGGGATATAGGAGCTGCGCTGGACAGAACAAATCTTACTGTAAAAGATCAGCGTACGATTGATGCTATTCTCGCTGGTGCCAAATAGATTTTTATAAAGGTTCTGCTATAACTTTTCGGATAGAGAAGCGATAGCAATTTATCATGCCATAGTGAAGTACCTGCAGGTATATATGTATAAATATAACCTGCGGGTTTCTTTCTTCATTTTAATCCAACACAGTGGAGGAGGTTCAGTGCAGTAAACACCTGTGCTATATTTTCACTTCCGGCAGGCTTCTCCAAAACACACTATATATACAGTAATGAAAACGATCTCAAAAATTTTATTGGCGATACTTACCCTTGGATTTTATTCAATAGCAATTTGCCAGCCCAATCCGGTAAAAACACCTGGTACATTTGAACCTACCTGGCAATCGTTAAAAGAATATAAAACGCCTGAATGGTTTCGCAATGCAAAGTTCGGAATCTGGGCACACTGGGGTCCGCAATGTCAGCCGGAGCAAGGCGATTGGTATGCGCGGTTTATGTATGATGAAGGCAGCGAGCCCTATAAATGGCATGTTGCCAACTACGGCCATCCATCCAAAGCGGGTTTCAAAGAAGTTATCAACGATTGGAAAGCACAAAACTGGGATCCGGAAAAATTAGTCGCACTCTATAAACGTACCGGTGCGCAGTATTTTTTTGCTATGGCAAACCATCATGATAATCTCGATCTGTGGAACAGTAAATATCAATCGTGGAATACGGTAAACGTTGGTCCGAAGAAAGATATAGTAGCAGGTTGGGCACGTGCCGCCAGAAATAACAATCTTCCCTTCGGACTCAGTGTTCATGCGTCACATACATGGACGTGGTTGGAAACATCTCAACGTGCTGATAAGAATGGTCCGCTTGCCGGAGTTCCCTACGATGGTAACATCACCAAAGATCAAGGTAAAGGAACATGGTGGGAAGGACTCGACCCGCAAGAGCTCTATGCTCAAAATCACCCGTTGAGTAAGGGAAGTGAAAATATATACTCCTTGTGGAACCAATGGGGTTGGGACAACGGTGCCTCCATTCCTTCTGCGGAATATTGCGATAAGTTTTACAACAGAACGATTGATCTTATCGATCAGTTTAATCCGGATCTGCTTTACTTCGATGATACCGTTCTTCCGCTATATCCCGTAAGTGATGTAGGTCTGAAGATTGCAGCATATTACTATAACCGAAGTATAGCGACACACCAGGGTAAACTTGAAGGTGTGCTGTTTGGTAAGGTATTGAATGATGAGCAAAAGAAATGCATGGTGTGGGATGTAGAACGTGGTGCTCCCGAGCAAATTCAACCGCTTGCCTGGCAGACGTGCACCTGTATAGGCGACTGGCATTACAAAAGATCGATCTATGACAATGGTCAGTATAAATCAGCGAAGGATGTAATTCATATGCTGGTAGATATTGTGAGTAAGAATGGAAACTTACTGCTAAATATACCAGTGCGTGGCGATGGATCGATAGACGATAAAGAAGTCGCTATACTGGAAGGTATTGCCGCGTGGATGAATGTAAATAGCGAAAGTATATTCGATACACGTCCGTGGTATACATTTGGTGAAGGGCCTTCGATAGAAGCGTCTAACCCCGTAAACGCGCAGGGCTTCAACGAAGGAAAAGTAAAGCTCACTGCAAGCGATATACGCTTTAATACAAAAGGCGATATACTATATGCCACCGTAATGGGATCTCCGACAGATAAAATAACCATCAAGTCATTAAGTAAAGGTAAAGCGCATATCAAACACATCGAAATGTTGGGGAGCAAAGAAAGGCTTTCCTGGAAACAGGATTCCGATAGACTGGTCATTGAAAAACCAAAGTCCGCTTCCAATGACATTGCGGTGGTATTTAAAATACAAATGAGTAAGGGGGCTGTGGGGAAAATTAAATAACCAACGTTATGAAGAACCATATTACGGAGAATGCATGCGCTGTTTACGTTTCGGAACAGGAGTATGTTGATTTGAAATGTGATGGATTTTTTAGCTATGAAGAAGTAGTGGGTATTACTGAGCATGTATACGACATGCTGCGGTATTATAACGTGAAGAAATGTATTATAAATCTTCAGCAGGTAAAGATATACCCCTCAGGAGCAGAAGAATATCTGCGTGATGTCTGGTATAACAAACTTCTGCAGACAAGTCTCAGCCGGATCGCATACGTTGTTCCGGAAGATATTTTTGGCAGAACTTCGATGATCGTGGTGCATGCCGGTAGCGCGGTTAAGAAGATTCAGCGAGAGTACTTCACCGATGAAGCAAGCGCGAAGGAGTGGCTGAATTCCTGAATGGTCAGTAATAGAAACAGTATCGTGAACGTAGCACTGCTGATTTTTGGACTATAGGAATACATATTTGAGATGTTTCAATCCGGATCCTGAGATGTTGTGATGATGCGCAATCGTATCATTGTAAGATATATTTATGGACTTTTGATATACCTCAATGGATATATACTGGTTCACAAATCTGCAGGAGACTTTTAATAATGACTACTTTTTTGTCGCACCTGCTTTTAGCGGGCAGGTGCGATTTTGAAGTATACTTGCCATTCGAATATCAATAGCAGTCATGGCATTGTTTGTTCCTTTTGAACCAGAGGTTGAAGTGTTAGGTCAGTCTATTGTTGCATTTATTAATGCTATACCGTTGGGGAAAGAATACAGACTTCACATTCTGCGTAAATATGGTATTGAGAATGTCAGGAGCGACAACTGGTATAGCCAGCAACAATATTTGAAAGCTTTCCGGGAGATTTCAATTACCTCCGGGCCATATATGCTTTTTGATATTGGAAAAGGCGTGCAGGAACGTGCAGTCTTTTCTTCGGAGACAGATTCGCTGGAGAAAGCCCTGCGATCGATCGATGTTATCTATGCTATGAATCACCGCGGTGGCGAAATAGGATACTACGATTTAATGACATTTGATTGCAAAGCAAGGCTTGCAAAAATAATTTGTACAACACCTTATCCCAGCGAGTTCGATCGTGGAATTCTCACAGCAACGTTAAACCGTTTTAAGCCTGAGGATTCTGTGAACTGTAACGTGTTGCTCAATTTAAGGAAACCAACTAGGCGGCATGGAGAAGACAGTTGTACATATTTGATAAAATGGTAGGTATAGGTTTCGTGTTTTAGAATAGACTTGAATATACGTTATGGATCTTGACAGACTGCAGCCTCATTCGCGATCGCTGTTCATTGTACTCAGCGAATGCATCGAGCTGTTGCAAAAAGATATACTTCGAATGAAATGTGCCCGTGATACAAGATCGGTCCGTAAATGGACTGCTGTGTTGAAGTGTGCCGTTGCCTGTAACAAAATCATTCATGCCATGGAGAACAACGACCTGGAAACACTGGATGCAAAACTGCGCGCCTGCCACACCGCATGTAATAGATGCGTGGTATATTGTTATACCAGTATAGTATTTAGTAATTCATATAAAGCAGCCGATAAAATATTGACACAACTGCGCCTGTACGCGGATAAGTCTTCGTGATGATTTCGTATGATAGGAGCGTCCGGGCGTTACTGACCGGAAGCGCTATGGTTTAACGAACGGTTTGTTAAGTTCGTCATATACCGATTGGGGAGTCTCTTTGAATAACAATTGCGCGAAGATGTACAGATCGTTTCTCCATACCGTGAAGTCATGACCGCCCGGCTCGGTATAGTATATATGCGGAACACGATGGCTCACCAGGAACTCATGCGTTCAGTTACTGACCCAGATTAAATAATCATCAACTGCGCAGGATATCCATAATAATTTCAGTCTGCGTATCTTTTCAGGATCAGGTATCAATACTTCAGGCTTTTTAGTATTCGGAGCAGGAGCGAAGCCTCCAACGTAAGCAAACTTGTCCAGGTTACCCAATCCGAAATTCAATGCCTGTCCTCCGCCCATGGACAATCCTGCTATCGCTCTATAGCGCAGCTCTTTGTATACCGGGTAACTTTTCTCAATGAATGGTATCAGGTCATCGAGCAGGTCGTGTTCAAATGTAGCGAAAGATTTTACTCTGGCACTATCAAATTTGTCCCCGATAGCTCTGTCGTCTACCATTGCCCGGCCGTTGGGCATCACAACAATCATAGGCTCTGCTTTCTCTTCGGAATAAAGATTGTCCAGAATGATTTGGGGTGGTGCATTGCTTACCCATTCTTTTTCAGTACCTGCAAGACCATGTAACAGGTATAGTACCGGGTATTTCTTTTTGGAGGAGAATCCCGGAGGAGTATATACCAATGCTCTGCGTTTAACACCCACAGTTTTTGAATAGTAATATATAGTGTCAACTTTTCCGTGCGGTATATTTGCCCGTACCGAATCGAAACCCTTGGGTGCATGATTGTAAATATTCTGCGCACCTGCGTACGAACAGATAAGCAACGCAAAGATGATCGGTACTATACCTTTCAATTTAGTTCGTATACCACGTGAAATGCGACACGTTGTGGCTACTTTAGTATCCGGTGTATTCTTATTTGCAGTCTGAA
>CAMLLI010000128.1 GCA_946480685.1 uncultured Flammeovirgaceae bacterium
ACTGCCGATCACCCAAGGAGAATTCCATGCACTGGACATCACCGATGGTAAAGCTGTTGATGAAGTGTTCGCGCGAACCAAACCGGATGTCGTGATCAACACAGCCGCCATGACACAAGTAGATCAGTGTGAAACCGAACGCGAAGCCTGCTGGACAGCCAATGTAACATCGGTTGAAAACCTGGTGAAAGCCTGCGAAAAACACAACGTACACATGGTGCACGTATCGACTGATTTTATTTTCGATGGCACGCGCGGTCCGCTGGATGAAAATGAAAAACCGAACCCGGTAAATTACTATGGCGAAAGTAAACTGGCCGCAGAAGAAGTTGTAAAGAAAAGTAAAACAGGCTGGTCTATATTACGCACGGTGCTGGTGTTTGGCATTACGCGTGACATGAGTCGGTCAAATATAGTGTTGTGGGTGAAGAACAGCCTGGAGCAAGGTAAATCTATACAGGTTGTAAACGACCAGTGGAGAACACCAACCCTGGCCGAAGATCTTGCACAAGGTTGCTACCTGGCAGCGAAGAAGAAAGCAACCGGCATCTATAATATATCCGGTAAAGATTTTCTGACTCCGTATGATATAGCGATTGCTACTGCTGATTATTTCAAACTGAATAAGTCATTGGTGAACGTTACTGACTCGACCAAATTTACACAGCCAGCCAAACGCCCACCCAAAACAGGATTTATCATTGACAAGGCACGAACTGATTTAGGCTACGAGCCACGTTCGTTTGCAGAGGGGCTGGCGGTTTTGGAATCGCAGTTGTAATTAACTACTACTATATATCAGATATATTCCAGCGGAGATCTCTCGGAGATCTCTGCTGGAATATTTTTTTGAAGCAATGTATACTCTGGCAAAAAACTCTAAACCGTGATTAATAGCACTTTCGTAAAACGGTTTATAAAAAAAAGACCCGGCAAAGTGCGCTTGAAACAGAGGCGTGCCGGGTTTTGATGAATCAAAGTACGTTAATTTCTAACCTAAAGAACAAGAATTTTCCTGAACATTTTTTCTGTCACTTACGCCCCTTCTTCTGCTGTACAGCAAAGTAATATATAGGTATACCAATCAGGGTGATGATCAAACCAGGCCAGGTAAATTTAGGTTTATAGATGATCAGCAGTGAGCAAAATGTTATACCCATCATGATATATATCAACGGAAGCACCGGATATCCGAATGCTTTATAAGGACGTGGTGCATCCGGTCTTTTCTGGCGAAGTATGAATATACCGATGATCGTGAGCATATAGAACAACACCACTACAAACGATACCATATCCAGCAGGTCGCCATATTTACCACTCAAGCACCACAAACTCGCCAGTATACATTGTACCCACAATGACTGCTGAGGAACAGCAAACTTATTAAGCACACCAGCCTGACGAAAGAACAAACCATCTTTCGCCATGGTATAATATACTCGTGCACCGGAAAGGATAAGTCCGTTGTTACAACCGAACGTTGACACCATGATCATCAACGCAATGATATAGGTACCTATATTTCCAAAGATCGCATGGGAGGCTGCTACAGCAACGCGATCTTTTTCTGCATACGCAATATCCTGTAAGGGAAGCACCGCAGTATACATGATGTTAGCCGTAACATAGATAATGGTAACGATCAAAGTCCCCAGAAATAAACTCAACCCGATGTTGCGTTGCGGATTTTTGATTTCACCTGCAATGAATGTTACGTTGTTCCAGGCATCACTGCTGAAGATTGAACCCACCATGGCTGCTGCTATAGCACCGATGGCTGCAATGGTTGTATATGTCTCGATACTTCCATCAACATTTAACTTATGCAAGTCCCAGGCATTCGTCCAGTTGGCAGTCCATACATCGCCCTTCATCATGATCAATCCGAAAACGATAAGACCAAACAAGCTAAGCAGTTTAGCAACTGTAAATGTAGTCTGGATCACCTTTCCTCCTTCTACACCGCGGGTATTGATATAGGTTAGCAGAACGATAATAACAATGGAGAGTATCTGTGCCGGGGAAATCGTCATGAAGGTAAGATCAATCAGCACGAGGTCTTCGCTCACCGATGGAATCAGGTAAGCTGTAAATTTCGAAAATGCGACACCTACTGCAGCGATGGTTCCGGTTTGTATTACCGCGAAGAAACTCCATCCATACAAAAATGCAATCAGCGGGTTGTACGCTTCTTTCAGGTATACATATTGGCCACCGGCTTTGGGAAACATACCACTCAGTTCACCATAACTCACCGCAGCTGTTATCGTCATGAACCCGGTAATTAACCACACGGCTATCAGCCAACCGGAGCCGCCTACGTTTCGAAGAATGTCGGCACCAACTATAAAGATACCTGAGCCAATCATGGAACCGGCCACGATCATGGTCGCATCCCATAAACCGAGCACAGGCTTAAACTTAGTTTCACTCATGTGTTTAGGTCGTAAAATTTTGGGAAGATAAGTATTTCAGACAAAAACGAAATACCTTTGGCAGAATCATAGAGAATCACATCATGCAAGGATTAATCACAACGGTGTTAGGTCGTCTTCGTATAGTAGCTTTCCTGGAAGGAATATCTTTTCTGGTGTTGTTGGGAATCGCCATGCCTCTGAAATACATGGCGGCTAACCCGGAGCCCGTGCGCATCGTAGGAATGGCACACGGAATACTGTTCATTGCCTATATCGTGTTGTTAGTCCAGACGAAGTTTACCTACAACTGGACCCTTACACGCTCATTTCTTGCGTTCGTAGCTTCACTCGTTCCCTTTGGCACATTTTACGCTGACAAGAAACTATTCAGAGAAGACTAAGCTCTTTCTATTTATTCTTTACGATCACCCCAGGTTTCACAAAAGTTGGTGCGTGTGTTATTATAGATATCACGAACGGTATAGTTCAGACTGATATCCATACCATGCATCGTACCGACACCTTCAATCTCGTAGTCGTCAACCACCTGGAAAGGAATGGTAATTTTATCACCCGACAGATATGCATGGATCTGTAAATCGGCTCCGTAAAAGTTATCGAGATATAGTACATTTCCGTTAGCACCATACTTCGTAATCATCAGTGTATAATATGTATAGTCGTTGAAGGTTTCGCTGAACTCTTCCATGCTATAATACCCTACTGCTTTATCGCGCTCATCGTATCGTGGTTCAACAATATTTACCTGGCACGATGCAAGTATTGTTAACATTGAAACCGCAATCAGTAAACGTTTCATAACTCTAAGTGTTTATATATACGCTGTATTGCAACTTTAAGGCCAATCGTTTGCAGCCTTTCGTTGACGCTATAAATCAAGGGGTTAGAGAAGGCGAGCAGTGTGGTGCGAATTGCTCAACCACTAAGAACTGAGCAGAGATTCAATATATTTGCGGGCACAGTATGAATCAGCTTCAAATTATTTTCATGGGTACACCAGAGTTTGCGGTGCCCAGTCTTAAAGTTCTCCTGGAGAATAAAATCAATGTTGTAGCAGTTGTTACCGCACCCGACAAGCCGCAAGGCCGCGGACAGAAAATCGTTTATTCTCCTGTAAAAGAATGTGCCCTTCAATACAATGTTCCTGTATTACAACCAACAAATCTGAAGTCGCCAGAGTTTTTGGAAGAGCTGAAAAGTTATAATGCCAACCTGCAAATTGTTGTTGCGTTCAGAATGTTGCCGGAAGCTGTGTGGGCGATGCCATCGTTGGGTACATTTAATCTTCATGCTTCGCTCCTGCCGCAGTATCGCGGTGCTGCACCTATAAACTGGGCTGTGATTAACGGTGAGAAAGAAACCGGCATCACTACATTTTTTCTGAAACATGAAATTGATACCGGCAGTATCATTTACCAGGAAAAGGAAACTATATATAGTGACGATACGGTAGGCACACTCTACGAGCGGTTGATGAACAAAGGCGGGGAACTCGTATTGAAAACCGTACGTAGCATTGAAGCCGGTAATTATCCTTCGGTGCCTCAACCTACGGATGTTGAAATAAAGCATGCTCCGAAAATTTTCAAGGAGACGTGCCAGATAGATTGGAACAAACCCAGCGAGCAGATCCGAAACTTTGTACGAGGACTTAGTCCGTACCCGGCTGCGTGGGGAATCATTAACGAGAAGACGTTCAAGATCTTTAAAGTGTCTGTTGCCGATAAGAAGGCGGGTGAAACCACGGTAGGGCTACTGGACACTGACAATAAAAATTATCTTTACATCCGAACATCCGATGGTTGGATCTCGATTGACGAACTTCAACCGGAAGGAAAGAGAAGGATGACGATCCAGGATTTCTTCCGCGGAAACAAACTATAATCTGATTGCTTACTGCCTATGAAAATATCACTCATTGCCGCACACGCACAAAACAGGGTTATCGGACAGAACAATGACCTGCCCTGGCATTTGCCTGATGACATGAAATTTTTCATGACCACTACGCAGGGACATTACTGTATTATGGGCCGGAAGAATTACGATTCAATTCCTGCCAAATTCAAACCGCTTCCAAAGCGCACAAACATTGTAGTAACACGGCAGAAAGATTTTGATGCCCCCGGATGTATAGTATTTAACTCAATTGACGAAGGCATTGAGCTTGCACGTAAAAATGGCGAGCAGGAAGTTTTTATTATAGGCGGTGCTGAAATATACCGCTCGGCTTTACCCTCGGCAGATTTGCTATACCTTACGGAGATTCAAGCTGTGATCGATGGCGATGTGTACTTCCCGGAGTTCAGCAAAGAGCAGTGGAAAGAAGTATCGCGCGAGCATCATCCCGCAGATGAAAAGCATAAGTATGCTTTTGATTTTGTACTGTACGAACGAAAGTAATCAGACTATAGTAAAATATATCAGGCGATCTCTTCGCCCGGTTTCGTCTTCCAGCGTTCATGCATCCACACCCATTGTTCAGGGTGCTTCCGTATTTGCTGTTCAATAAAGCTTGTCAGGATTTGCGTATTATATACCATATCCGCTTCATCATCGCCGGTTACATTGATTGCTATTTCAGGAAGTATGTGCATGTGTTGCTTCCAGTCGCTGCCCAGGTATATATAGGTTGGTACAACGGTAGCCCCGGTTTTCATTGCGAGTACGGTAGCACCTACCGGTGTAGCTGCCGGCATACCAAAGAAGTTTACAAAGCGGCTTTTCACTTTTGTATCCTGGTCGATGAGCAATGCTACGGATCCACCGGACTTCAAAATCTTGATCATGCGAAATGTTTCGCGGCCGCGCTCTATAGCTATAGCACCATGTTTATTCCGATAGTCCCACAGCAAATCATTCAGGCGCTCATCTTTCAAGGGAGTACCGATGATGTTGGGATTCAAACCGCGTAAGGCCATTGTAGTTACCTGCAGATCGAACGCTCCCAGGTGACACGTGAGGAAAATTACACCTTTACCTTTTTGTTGTGCGGCCTCATAATTTTCGTAGCCATGCACAACCAGAAACTGCTCGAGGTCGGCCAGCGTATGCACCGTACCGGAAGCGCGCAGAATATCGCCAGCATTTTTGCCGAGGTATTCGAACGTTTGTCGCGACAACTTCTTTATCTCGGCTGCACTTTTTTCTTTTTTAAAGGCAAGCGTCAGATGTCGTTGCGTGAGCTTACGGGTTTGAGAAGCAAACACATAGGCTACTTTTCCCAGGAATCCACAGAACTTGAGCCATGCTACGCGGGGCATGAGTCGTGAAATAAAAATCAGGAATTGTACAAACCGGTAAACCAGCGTATACCGTATCTTTCTGCGTATTTTCTTTGCACCATGCATGTGGCGCGAAGATAAGCGTTAATAAGCTGATTTGTAAAACTTCGCTAAAAGCATCAATCTTTGCGTGTATGAAAACCTTGTATATAATTCGCCATGCCAAATCAAGCTGGGCTAATCCCCTGCAGGATGACTTTGACAGGCCGCTGAACGACCGTGGCAAGAATGATGCTCCCCGCATGGGCAAACGCCTGAAAGAGAAAAATATTCACCCTGACCGCCTTATCAGCAGTCCTGCAAAACGCGCCCTATCAACGGCCAAACGAATTGCCAAGGTTTTAGACTATCCGAAAGAAAAAATTAAAACGGAGAAATCGCTATACCACGCGAGCGAAGATACTATACTTTCCATGTTGCAGGGGTTGAAAGACAAACACAACGTGGTAATGCTCTTCGGCCATAACCCGGGCCTTACGGAATTTGTGAACTCGTTTCAAAACGTAGAGTTGGACATAGACAATATACCTACCTGCGGTGTGGTCGCTTTTCAGATTGATGTTGATGCGTGGAAAGATGTAACGTGGGGAAAGGGAAAGATGCTGTTCTTCGACTATCCTAAAAATCAAAAAGAGTAAGCCGTATATACTATATCAAGACGAGAACAGTACATCACATGGATATCTAGTTGACGAGTGCTTTGGGTAAATCCCAGATTCGTTTTTTCAGAATGCCCACTTCGCCAAAGCGATAACCAATCAGCATCTTGAAAGTTGTGTTGGAGCTTAAGAGTTGAACTTCTTCAAACTTGGCAGAACGGCCCTGTGCAATGAAGCTGAAGCCTCCGAAGATACGATCGCCATTATAGCCAAGACCGATGCGTGCTGCTGCATAAGCGTTGAACTTGATGTCATTCTTTTCGACACCGTCTTCACGCATGGATGAAAGCCAGTTGTGTGCAGGCCCCAGCGCCAATGTACCATTGAGAAAAAATCCTTTATAGATAAGACTATACGTATAGCCGGGTGCTATACCGAGGGTAGTAACTTTAAATGATTTTATAGACGATGCCGTGCCAAATTTGCTAACATACGCATCGCCAAGTATAGCTGAATCCCCGGATGCCTTGAAGCTGCTTAACGAACCAAACAACAAGAATGAACCGGCACTACGCAACTGCTGATCTATAAAATTATAGGTTGACCGGAACGAGAAGCGTTTGTTATCGAACGTATAGTTTACACTTACACCGTTGTTGGTGGTTTCAATATCCCGGCGATGCGGGTACGGCTGGTTAGCCGGTATCTTTACATCCGGATCGTCAACATAAAAGCCATCGTAATTCTGAACATACGCATCAATGCCCCACTTGCGCCCGATGATGTTTAACTGCAAATCGCTGGCATCTGATTCACCGTAAATGCGTCTGTTGGTTTCGTCTTGCGGCAATGCAAAAGTTACTTCTATCGCCAACTCGAACAAGTACATACCGAGTCCTAAACTATACGGTTTGTTGGAACGATACGATACAGAAGTCTTGCTGTCTTTCTCGCGCTGCATTTCAAAACCCAGCCTGCGTTGCTTTAGCACCGGCCAGAGAAAGAAATGATTGGGGAATGTTTTTATATACTTCGATCTTACGGAATCATACCCGGGTTCCGGAAAGGCTCCGACGGAAACATCATCCTGACCAATAGCCGGTATAGCTATAGTCATTGCAATACCGAGTGTAATAATCGCAAGCCTTGTATATTTCATTTAGAGAATGTATTCGCTCAGGTCTTTATTTTTTATAAGGCCCGCCATTCGCTCGCGCACCATATCTGCCGTAATGAGCAGTCGCGCGTTGGGACCAATCTTATCCGGTACATCAAACAAAAATTCATTCAACAATCTGCTCATCACCGTATGCAACCTGCGCGCTCCTATATTCTCTACTTCAGCATTAATGGTAAACGCTGTACTGGCAATTTCTTCAATAGCATCATCGGCAAAACTTATCTCAACACTTTCGGCTTCGAATAACGCCTGGTATTGTTTGGTAAGTGCGTTTTTCGGCTCTTTCAATATCTGAATGAAGTCTTCTTTCGTCAGGTTATTCAATTCAACACGAATCGGAAAACGTCCCTGCAATTCCGGAATAAGATCGGATGGTTTTGAAATGTGAAATGCTCCGGCAGCAATGAACAACACGTGATCTGTTTTTATAACACCATGCTTTGTGTTCACGGTACTTCCTTCGACTATAGGAAGCAGATCGCGTTGTACACCTTCGCGACTTACATCCGGACCACTGCCGCCTTTCTTGGAACCTGAAGCAATCTTATCAATCTCATCAATGAAAATGATACCGGCATTCTCTGCGCGATGTATAGCTTCTTCCTTTACTTCGTCCATATCGATGAGCTTGGCAGCTTCTTCATCGAGTAAAATTCTGCGGGCTTCGGCTACGGTAACTTTACGTTTCTTGCTTTTCTTCGGCATCATACCGTTCAGCATCTCCTGCAGGTTCATCATGGATACTTCATCCATCATACCGGCACCGATCATGCCCACGTTTGATCCGCTTCCGCCTTTAATGCTGATCTCGATCTTGCGATCTTCGAGCTCGCCATTGCGTATCTTATCGCGGAAGTGATTGCGTGTTCGTTCGTTCAACTCTACATCACTCGTAGGTATATCATTTGAATTTTCTGTTTGCGTAGAGAATCCCGTTGAACGTGGTTGCTGCTGGCGAAGCGGTGGTATCAGGGCATCGAGTATAGCATCTTCCACGGCCTGCGCTGCTTTCTCCTTTACCTCTTCTTTCTTGCGCGCCTTTACCATGTTTACCGATTGCTCTACATGTTCGCTGCCCTGATTCAGCGCGGCG
>CAMLLI010000129.1 GCA_946480685.1 uncultured Flammeovirgaceae bacterium
CCTGTGCACAGCGTACAATCGCGGCAGAAGGATTATTCAGCTCATGCGCAAGTCCTGCCGATAATTTACCCAGCGCCATCATCTTGTCATCCTGTTGTTGCTGATGCGTGAAGTCACGCACGCGATCGGTCATCGTGTGTACCAGTACTTCGGTAAGTTCCGGATGTTCACGGATGAGTTCTACGAAGTGGCTTTTGTCGAGTGAGTAAATGATGGTGTCTCCAACGGCAGTGCCTTCAGCACCGGCAGCCTTCATGCGCGAGTAGGGCAGCAGGCCGGTGATCTCACCTTTTTCAGCGGTGCCGAAATAACGCATCGTGTTGCCTTGTGCCCGGTATAGATCAACACCGCCTTCCAGAACAATGCGCATGCTTTCAATCGGTT
The DNA here is from genome assembly GCA_946480685.1 of uncultured Flammeovirgaceae bacterium. The sequence goes on from CAMLLI010000129.1 coordinate 385, forward strand.
GACCGAGGGCAAAAAGTCTTTCACCGTCTTTGTGTTCCGTTACTGTTCCTTTTTCCGAGAGCCATACCAGGTGACTTTCCGCGAGGTCTTTAAATTCAGGAACTTCCTTCAGTGCCGCGAGAATATTCATGTAGAAAATATACTTCCTTTCGATTAGAAGTCCGAAAGTAGCTTAGCTTTTTTTACGGAACAGCACATCGGTAAAATAATATTTACGATCATAGTAATACGCGGTGATTTCCAGTCCCGTACGTGCCGCCAGCTTTTCGATCATAGCCACATCGTATTTCTGTGATACCTCCGTGTGTATGATTTCCCAGCGGTTGAAATGTATAGTCTTGTGCAGCGCTTCTATATGTACATCCTGGTCGTTCATACTTACCAGGTAACTTTTCGTGATGCCGGTTTCCGGATCATAGTAAGGATAATGCGTAAACTGATCTACCTGGAAATCGGCTCCCAGTTCGCGGTTGAGTCGCACGAGTAAATTCAGGTTGAAGTCACGCGTAATGCCGTGCGGATCATCATACGCAGCCTGCACAAGGCGCGGATCTTTCTTCAGATCAAAACCGATCAGCAGTTGATCGTTCTGTTCCATACTGGCTGCAATAGCGGCAACAAAATGCTCCGCATCAGCCGGTATAAAATTACCGATGTTCGCACCGAGGAATAAATATACCTTACGGTTATGATCGCGTTCCTGTATCGACACAATCGCTTCTTCATACGGTTTGTTAACCGATTGAATCAATAGGGAAGGCACTGCGGCCAGTAGCCTTTCCGTTAGCTGATCGAGTACGCTGGCTGATATATCTACCGGCATATACTGAAACGTAGTATGCTGTGCGTTGAAATGACGCAACAGTATTTCAGTTTTCAATCCGTCACCGGCACCGAACTCAATCAGGTCAAATATACTTCCATCAGCACTAAAGTGCTGACGAAGACTTTCCTTGTATGTATTCAGAATTTCATACTCGCAGCCGGTTAAATAATATTCCGGCATGCGCATGATCGCCTGAAAAATTTTATCGCCTGTCTCATCGTAGAAGAGCCAGCTCGGCAAACGTTTCGGATTCTTCTCGAATCCTTCTTCTACGGCTTGTGCTATCGCTGTATGGTGGTTGTCGATTATCAGCATAATTATTTTTTACAAAGCCGGATGCCGTTGAATTGCCATCGCAGCTGCGGATGAAAAAAGTTACGATAGGTTTTACGCGAATGATCAGCCGGTGTTACAACCGATGCTCCGCGCAATACCATTTGATTGATCATGAATTTGCCATTGTACTCACCAACAGCACCGGGTGGTTTTTTATAGCCGGGATAAGGAAGGTATGCACTGTTGGTATGTTCCCAGCGCTGTTGCCAGCGAAACGTATCGCTCGCTGCTTCCCATTCAAACTCGGTAGGCAGGCGCATGCCACTCCATTCTGCAAAGGCTGCGGCTTCATAGAAGCTTACGTGCGTTACAGGTTCTGCCGGATTTACTTTTTCAAAACCCGATAACGCATACCGGTGCCACACACCATCCTGTTTATACCAGTATAGCGGACTATCCACTTTATGTTCATTTACCCAGGCCCATCCATCGCTGTGCCAGTATAATGGATTCTTATAGCCGCCATCGTTCATGAAAGCTATATATTCTTCATTGGTGACTAAACTCTTTCGAATATAAAAAGCCGGTAACTGTACATCGTGCACACTGTGCTCGTTGTCGAACGAAAAATCGGTACCGGTATAGCCTATGGAATATATTCCGGCCTCCATAGCAGCAAAGGTTGAATCAGTTTCAGCAACTGGTGTTTCCTTGAAATCTTTGCTATAGGGTGGAAACAGCGGATTGTGTCCCAGTATATATTTAATATCGGTATATAATAATTCCTGGTGTTGCTGCTCGTGATTCAAACCCAGCTCGACAAGCGGTGCTATTGTTTCCGGTGCTGATGAAAGAAACGATGCCATGTGTTCATCAACATACGCCCGGTATTCCAGTATTTCATCCACCGTTGGTCGCGACATGTTACCGCGATGCAGTCGCAGCACACGTTCGCCCACACTATCGTAATAACTGTTAAACAAAAACGAGTAACGCGGATGAAAGCGTTTGTACTCCGGACTATATTTCGACAGGATGAATTCTTCCCAGAACCAGGTGGTATGCGCGAGGTGCCACTTCGGTGGACTAACATCCGAAACGGGTTGTACTACATAATCCTCTTTTTGAAGCGGAGCGCAGATTTTTTCAGAGTATTGGCGTATGGCCAGATAGCGATTCTTCATGCCTTATAACAGAACGATGATCCGGAGTGTTAATGCTTTTGTAAATTATGATGCCAGCGGGTGAAGTAACGCATTTATTGTGCGGATAGCAATACTTTACGGCAAGGTTGCCGGCAGGTTTTGTAGGACGGTGCTTCCGAAAAAATGTATAGATTACTGCAAACTAAAATTTGCACAATCTTAATCTGCTCATAATCACCGTTTCACAGCCGCTCGCGAGTTTTACAGCATTACATGATGTACATTTCATGGAATCTTTTGTGTCATCATCTTTGTTAAAATTGTTACAATAACCCCGATGAAAAAGAAACGCGATATGAAAGCAACGTACTACTCGATTCTTTGCCAGAAATTTGCCATGTATATATCGTCAGAAGATGACAACGATGATCTCTTCCAGTGGCTTTACCAGGACAACAACAACTGGAAGATTCTGTTTCAGGCGTGTGCACGTTTTCGGATTTTCAGAATGCCAAGTGCACCGGAAGGAACGTAATGTCGTTTCATCGCTGTGTACATGCTGTGCCAAGCGAATATAGGTAACGAGGAGAACGTGCTTGCCAACGCGTTGTCGTTGGGGTGGCAGGCGTGTAAGCATCCGTTGTATATACTATCTGGTTATTATTGATCCTTGCATCAACAGGGAAATAGCTTCTACAGAAGTCCTTTTATCTGCGATGAGCGAACTTGCCGCTGTGCAGTGCCGTTCATAAGTAAAGTATAATCATTTTGTTTTATAGTTTGTAAATTAAAACGCAACGGTAAACAGATTTACCGGCTGGCAGGATTTTATACATCATGCGACATTAACTTAATTCGATACGAACATGGCAACACAGGATTACTTGAACATTGCAGATTCACTTGAGCTGCAGGGTGGCAGTTATTCATTCTTTAGTCTCCGGAAGTTGCAGGAACAAGGCTATGAAGTTTCTAAACTTCCGTTTTGTATACAGGTATTGCTGGAGAATGCAATTCGCCATTATGATGATTATGTAGTAACGAAAGATCATGTGAACACACTGTTGCAATGGAAGCCGAACCCGGAAGATAAAGAGATACCGTTCATGCCGACACGCGTGCTCATGCAAGACTTTACCGGTGTGCCCGCCATTGTAGATATAGCGTCACTGCGCAGCGAGATGGCGCGTAAGGGAAAGAACATTACGCGCATCAATCCGCTGATACCGGTTGACCTGGTGGTGGATCATTCGGTGCAGGTGGATTACTATGGAAACAATGATGCGTATAGGCTTAACGTTGACAAGGAGTATGAACGCAACAGCGAGCGCTATCGCTTTTTGAAGTGGGCACAAAATGCTTTTGACAATTTTTCGGTGGTGCCACCTGGCATGGGCATTTGTCACCAGGTAAACCTTGAATATTTCTCAACGTGTGTGAGTGAACGTGACGGGTATATATTTCCCGATTCACTAGTAGGCACAGACTCGCATACGCCTATGGTGAACGGCCTCGGTATAGTGGCATACGGTGTAGGTGGTATAGAAGCTGAAGCCGCCATGTTAGGACAACCGCATTTCTTTACCGTGCCTGAAGTAATCGGACTAAAACTGAAAGGTAAATTACCAGTCGGCAGTACAGCTTCTGACCTGGTACTCACGATTACCAATTTACTTCGCAAGACAAAGGTGGTGGGTAAATTTGTGGAGGTGTTTGGTGAAGGACTTGATTCACTATCCGTACCGGATCGCGCCACCATTGGTAATATGTCGCCCGAGTTTGGTTGTACCATTACGTACTTCCCGATTGACAGTAAAACACTTGAATATCTTGATAAGACGAACCGTCCTGCGCGCGTAGTTGAATTGACGGAACGCTATACGAAAGCAAACCTGCTGTGGCGTGAGAACGAAGATGCCATTGCGTATAGCCAGGTAGTTGAACTCGATCTCAGCACCGTGGAACCTTCCATCTCGGGCCCGAGTCGTCCACAGGATAAAATAAGTTTACGGCAATCGAAAGCGGTTATACATGATATACTTGAAAAAGCATACGCACAGAAACTTGCACCGGTATCAGCGCCCACGGTTGGTAAATGGAAAAGTGAAGGCGGAAATATACAGCCTCCCGTTGCAAAAGTAATTGATCACCCCGGTGTACATGAAATCAGTGTAAACTACCATGGCGAAACGTTCGATCTGCGCGATGGCGCTGTTGTTATAGCAGCCATCACCAGTTGTACCAATACATCTAATCCGGATGTGATGATTGGCGCGGGACTGCTGGCGCAAAAAGCATTGGAGAAAGGTCTGAACACAAAACCGTGGGTGAAGACAAGTCTCGCACCCGGTTCGAAAGTAGTAACGGATTATTTACAGGAAGCAGGACTGCTGACGAAACTCGAACAATTGAAATTCAACGTTGTTGGGTATGGATGTACTTCATGTATCGGAAACTCCGGACCGTTGCCCGATCCGATTGCACACGCTATTGTTGATCACGACCTGATGGTCGGTGCTGCACTTTCAAGTAACCGGAATTTTGAAGCGCGCATTCATCCGCTGGTAAAAATGAATTTCCTCATGTCGCCTTTGCTCGTAGTAGCATATGCCATTGCAGGCCGCATGGATATTGATTTTTATAATGAGCCATTGGGACTTGGTAATAACGGACAAGATATATACCTGAAAGATATATGGCCATCGCCTGATGAAATTCATGCTGTGGTGAATCGCGTGGTGCGCAAAGAACATTTCAAAAAGAACTACGGTGAAATATTCAACGGCAATGAACAATGGGAGAAACTGGAAGCACCTGCCGGTAAAGCCTATAAATGGGATGAGCATTCTACCTATGTGAAAGAAGCCCCTTTCTTTGTTGATCTCCCGGAGAAAGCGGAGTCGATAAAACCCATTAACCAGGCGCGTGTACTCCTGGCGTTGGGAGACTCGATCACAACCGATCATATATCACCTGCAGGTGTATTCAATGAAAAATCTCCGGCCGGTAAATATTTACGAAGCCGCGGTGTGCCCGTGGAAGAGTTTAACTCATACGGTTCGCGCAGGGGGAATGATGAAGTGATGGTGCGCGGTACATTTGCCAATGTACGCATCAAGAATAAACTCGCATCCCGCGAAGGCGGCTATACTACATTTTTACCAACAGGCGAAGAGATGTCGGTATACGAAGCTGCCATGAAGTATAAAGAACAAAATATACCACTCATGGTATTGGCCGGTAAAGAATATGGCAGTGGCTCTTCCCGCGACTGGGCTGCGAAGGGTACATTTCTGCTGGGAATTAAAGCTGTAATTGCCGAGAGCTACGAACGCATACACCGGAGTAACCTGGTGGGTATGGGTGTATTACCGCTTCAGTTTAAAGAAGGCGAAAGTTATACCAGTCTCGGACTCACCGGTAAAGAGATTTTGTCGATACCGGAACTGAATGACAATATACAGCCATCACAGCTTCTCACCGTGCAGGCTGCAAGCGAGCATGGTGCAACGCGTACCTTCCAGGTTTTGTGCCGACTCGACAGCAAGATTGAAATTGACTACTATCGCAACAACGGTATTTTGCAGTATATGTTACGGCAGTTACTGATCCGGAATTAACCTATAGCTATACCGGGTGGTCACTTGTGAAGACAATTCAGTACAACGGTGCGTTCACGGAAGTCAATTTTGCCACCGAGTATGTTGAGCAGGTCAATGCCGATGATACCGGCAACGCGTATACTCGGATCGTTGAAGTAGGCTGACAGGTTATCAAGATTGGAAGCTTTGTTGATGAATTTCAGTTCATGCGGACCAATCCTGACAACGGCCGATCGCACCTCCTTAATAGGCGATCGGCCGCCCAACCCGACAATGTGCCGTTGTGTAAAGTATTTGTTATCGATCGTCTTGAAATTATACTCATACGCCAGCGATTCATTAAGTAATGTAATGCTGGCACCGGTATCGAGAATGAAATAAGCCGCTGCACCGTTAATATACCCTTCGATCAATGCTATATTTCGAACAAGCTTGAAGGCGATCGTGTCCTGCGCCATGCAGGTGAGCACATCGGTCAGCAGCGCTATACTTAACAGGATCGTTATCGTTATTTTAGTTTTCACAAAGCGATACCTCGCAGAATGCTTAAGCAATCTGTATAAAATGAATGCATACCTTTGACGAGTTTAGTGTACGGATGTTACACGAACGATTTCCACTACGGTATCGCTATACGTACATAACATACGTTGGCATGCACTCCAACATTGGTGCCACTTATGAAAACAGATGAATACCGGTCAGGAACGCACATTACTTTCACGCAGGTGAACAGCAGCGAACGAACACTGTCCGGTAAATATATAGTATACGCGTCAGTTTGCTTTTTTATAGTTCGCTATCGCCCAACCGTTCAGTCCGATAGCGAACAGTGCTATAATTCCGAGGTGCGGTACTACATCGCGAAATGTACTGCCTTTCAAAATTACCATGCGCATAACGGAAATGAGATAACTTACCGGGTTGAATCGTGTAACTACCTGCGCCCATTCCGGCATACTGTCAATAGCCGTAAAGAGTCCGCCCAGCAGAATGAAGATCATCATGAAGAAGAACATGATGAACATGGCCTGCTGTTGCGTATCGCAGAACGTTGATACGAGCAGTCCCAGTCCCAATACCGCGAGCAGGTATATCGAAACGAATCCATACAGTAATGCGAGGTTACCCACGGGTACAATGCCATAGATCAGCCACGCTACCAATAGTCCGATGGTGAACACTATATTTCCAAGCACCCAAAAGGGAATGAGTTTGCCAAGAATGAAATGATGTTTGCGGATAGGGGTAACGTTGATTTGCTCGATGGTGCCGGCTTCTTTTTCTTTTACAATATTCAATGCTGTCAGAAATCCGCCAATCATGGTTACGAGCACAGCTAATATACCGGGCACCATATATAGTTGGTAATTGAGTTTGGGATTGAACCAGTTGGATGATGTAACATTGATGGTCGGTATGGCAGTGAAGCGGCCATCCTGTAAAAAGTCTAAGCGTATATCCTGGTTATAGTCGCGAATGATGCTGGCCAGGTATGCACCGCCCAGGTTAGCCTTCACACCGTTAATAGCATTGACAGCAACCAGCAATTTCTGTTCATCTTCACGAATAAGGTTGCGTTCGAAGCCATCGGGTATTTCCAGTATAACATCGGCTTCATCAGACTCAATGAGATGAAACGCTTCTCCGTACGAACGATTATACCCGGTCAACCGGAAATATCCTGACGATATAATTTTCGTAATCATTTTTTGAGAGTAGGAGGAATGGTCATGATCAACCACCGAGAGGTTAATGTTTTTAACTTCATAATTTGCTGCGAGTGGTAATATGATCAATTGCATTACCGGCATTGCCAGGATCATAACCAGTATAGAACGGTTACGGAATATCTGCCGGAACTCCTTCTGAAGTAAAAATTTTATAGCTCTCATGCGAGTCGCATTTTAAAGTTCTTTAGGCTGATGAATAAGAGGAATACAGTGATGCCGGTCAGGATCAGGGTCTCTTTCCAGATCGATGCTATACCAAGTCCTTTTATCATGATTGATTTAACAATGATATAGTACCACTTGGCCGGCACGATGTTGGTAAGAATTTGCAAGGGTACCGGCATGTTTTCAATGGGAAACATAAAGCCGCTGAAGAGTATTGTCGGAAGCAGCATGCCCATCAATGATATCAGCATGGCGGTTTGCTGTGAATCGGTCTTAACGGATATAAATATACCCAGCGTGAGACATGTGATAATAAACAATGTACTCTCTGCAAAGAGCAGAACAATGCTGCCATGCACCGGAAGATCGAGAAGAAATATACTGAGCAGTAAAATAGAAGCAACATTCACCAGCGAGAGCAGTAAATATGGAATTGCCTTGGATAGAATAACCAGTATAGGTTT
>CAMLLI010000130.1 GCA_946480685.1 uncultured Flammeovirgaceae bacterium
TGCAAGCCGGTGTTGTGTGGGAAGAAGCTTTTAAATTACTGGGCGAGCTTTTACTGGTATGTGCACTACTCAAAGAAGTTACTGCCGGTGACAAGTGACACCGACAGAATGAAAGTGTTTTTATCGACCGATGATCGTTTACCTGACAAGAATCTTTTGCGCAACACCCTGTCCATCGTAATGAACATGCATTATATATATACCTGGCGACAGACGCGAAGTATTGAAAACTATTTTACCGGACGTGCGCTCTGCGGGCAGCGCTACGGTTTGTCCGACAGCGGTTACAATTGAGACATCGCCTATCCGTGCATCGTCTTTCCATTCAACCACCCACGCAGAGGCGTCTGACTGATAGTATATATGTATACCCGCATCGTCATTAATGGCAGCGACTACGATTGATGACCAGGAGTTTGTACCGTCATAATCCGTCTGGCGTATCCGGTAATATGTATTGTTCCAATACGGGTTGGCGTCCACAAAGCTATAATTCAACTTTTGATTGCTGTTGCCCGAGCCCGGTACAACACCTATGGCTTCCCACGTCATGCCCGTTGATGATCGCTCGACCGTAAAATAATCATTGTTGATCTCCGTAGCCGTGCTCCATGTTACGGTTACATCGTTACGCTGCCCTATACTTGCTTTAATATTAGTAAACGTAACAGGTAGCGGTGCACACAACGTGCCGGCAGCTACTTCGGCAGCAAGGGTATAAAAAGATGAAGGCGAGTTTTGATTATTATACGATGTTGTTATCCAGCCGGCAGAGCGTGCAACCGATGAGATTCTGAACTCATCGAACTGCGCATCTATATAGTGATCGGCAGCATACTGCGATCGTCCAAAATAGTTTGCAGTGGATGCCTCTATATCTTGTGGTGTACGTGTTACAGTGCCATTGGCCGTTGCAAGCACAGCACCATTTTTATAGAGTGACATGGTAGATGTAGCGTTGTCCAACACTACAGCCCAATGCATCCATGCACCTGTGTTGGTAACATTGCCGCTTACCGGTCCTTGTTCGTTCGCTGCACTGTTGTTTGTTATCCGCGCGCGCGTTTCACTGGGAGAGCCCGTACCCGTTGAAGGACACAAAAAGAAATTTACCCCTGTACCCTGACCGAAATCAAATATACGCTCCCAGTTTGTATTACTTCGATCAAGGTTCACCCAACCCTCGAATGAAAAGCTGGTCATTCCGGAAAAGAAGCCGTTAGACAAGCGAAGGTATTGTCCGGCGGCATTACTCACAACGTTGGTGCTGTTGTTCAGGTCTCTGCCTGCTCCTATTTTCGCTGCGGCCAGGTTAGCCGTTGAGTTATCGGTAAGGTTGCTCGCATTGGAAGTATTATCCAGAACAGAATTATTAAAATGCCATACACCTTTATACCCAGTGTCCCATGTACCGGTAGATGATGTCGTGGAGGTAACCGAACTGTTGCCATAGTACATCTGGATGATAGTGTTGGCAGATATACTTAGTACAGGCACACGCACCCAGGCTATATATAGTCCTGTGGCCGGATTGTAACTTTCAACCTGGTGATCCAGTCGTGTCATACAATCGCTGGAAGTAAAGATGATATCAAAGCCATTGCTGTTGGTCACGTGTCCACCATTGGCCGTAGTACGCAGGTTTGTATCCGTTACCGAGATCAGCACGGGGAAATTACTATGATTGGCAGTGCCCGATACCTGTGAACTTTGTATAGTGATCTGCCTGGCATACGAGTAGCCAAAGGGCTGTGCTACTATATCCACAAAACTCAGCACGAATAAGATCAGCAGTATAAAACGCATAGTATGTAGGTTATTTTTTTGCAGGATCATCCGAGGGTATATCGGATGCGCAACGGGTATTTTATAATGAACTGCATAAACAACGCAGTCGCTTATTCGCAGACTGCAGCAGTCTCATCTTTCGTATCAACAGAATATTTAAAATCAATGCAGTATATGCGGGGGATCGGTCAACGAAGCATCGGGTATAAAACGTAAACTTTCGAACTGCACTATGATAAATTATAGCGGAACACATACAGTAGCAGGTTCAGGATATATATAACAAATATACACATTATTTCGGTGTGGAAGAACACCAACCCTGTAACACCATTCGGGTAAATGCAATCGCCTATCCACCCACCATGTTCACCGAAGTATATATACTAATTATCGAACTATTTATTGAAATATATACATAACGCTATTTTGGTTATGTGATAGCAAATCAACAGCGGCAGTATCTCAATCTTTTTTACAAAAAATAGTTACAGCTTCATTGGTTTAACAGGGAGACTTCTTTTTCAACCAAGTTTCAACCGATCATTACATCAGTAGCCTGTACGTGAAGAAGGTTGCTTCGCATGGACATCGCCAGTGCGTTTGATAAAAACATAGTCTCATCGACCTACTTCCTCAAAAAACACATGAGAATTGAATGGGTGTCAATCTCTTCAATACGATCACGTGATTATCAGCTAATCCTAAAATGCGCTTCCTCCAGAGCCAGGCATGATTTTTTACATCCGTATTTGTTTAGTTTTCCTCGTCTGGAAATTAAAAATGACGTTCATTTCTTAAACAAAAATATGTTGGCGCTTTTATATTTAAGCCCAATGTAATGACGCATGAAGAATCTACCTGAAAAGAATTTCCGATCAGCTGTCAACAACGCGAACCATACTTTTAAACTGAGTGAAGACCGCTTTGAGAGACTTATTGCAGAAGTAGAAGATTACGCCATCATTCTGCTCGATATACGCGGTACTATATCTTCCTGGAACAAAGGTGCCGAACGCATTAAAGGATATAGCGCAGAAGAAATTATAGGGAAGAGTTTCAAAGTCTTTTATACACCTGAAGATAAAGAAGACAAACTGCCAGACAGACTTTTACAAACCGCAATACAAGAAGGCCGCGCAAATCATGAAGGCTGGCGGTTGCGCAAAAATGGTATGCGCTTCTGGGGAAGTATCACGCTCACAGCACTGCACAACGAACATGGCGAGGTTACGGGTATACTGAAAGTTACACGCGATCTTACCGAGCGCAAAAAAGCAGAAGACCGGTTAAGCAATTATGCCGAGCTACTCAGACTCAAGAATGAAGATCTGAAACTAAGCGAAGAACGATATCATAAGATGGTATCGGAGGTAAATGATTACGCGATCATCCTGCTGGATAAAGACGGAAAAATTCTGGACTGGAATAAAGGTGCTGAACTTGTAAAAGGTTATCGCGCAGAAGAAATTATAGGCAAGAGCTTCAGACTCTTTTATACTGCGGAAGACAAGGCCGCGAATGTACCGGAGCGAATGTTAAAAACAGCTTTCGATAATGGCTGGGTTACGCACGAAGGATGGCGTATACGAAAAGACGGAACTCGCTTCTGGGCGGGCATTACCATGACCGCACTACTTGACGACAATAAACAGATCATCGGTTATTCGAAAGTTACCAAAGACTTAACAGAACGAAAGATTGCTGAAGATAAACTCAGCATGTATACCGAGGAGCTCAAGCAACGCAATGAAGCACTGCGGCAAAGTGAAGAGCGGTATCATAAGATGATTGAAGAAGTACAGGACTATGCTATACTTCTGCTGACCAAAGAAGGCATTGTACAAAACTGGAATGCCGGTGCCGCGTTGCTGAAAGGCTATACTGCGACAGAGATTACAGGCCAAAGCTTCAAAACATTTTATACTCCCGAAGACATTGCGATCGGACTACCTGAAAAACTTTTGCTTGAAGCTGAAGTAAATGGAAAAGCCAACAGCGAAGGATGGCGTGTGCGTAAAGACGGTAGTAAATTCTGGGGCAGTGTAGTGATCACCGCGCTGCATAATGATAACGGTGAAGTAATCGGCTTCTCGAAAGTTACACGCGACCTCACCGAACGTAAACATGCCGAAGATGAAATGAAGGCTGCGGCAGTGGTACTGAAAGATCAGAATAAAGTACTGGAAAATCTCAACAGCGAACTATCCGCCTTCGCCTATATTGTTAGTCACGATTTAAAAGAACCGATACGCAAGATCCGCGTCTTTTCCGCGCGACAACGTGAGGAAGGTAAATCAATGGATCAGATACTGGAGTATTCGCACAAGATTGAAAACAGTGCTGCGAAGATGCAGAAGATGATGGAAGATGTACTTGCCTACTCGGAACTATCAGCCGGCATCACCTTTGAACCGGTAAACCTGAACGAGACTATAAGTGTTGTTAAAAATGATATTGAATTACTGATCGAAGAAAAGCAGGCTGCTATATATTCGGATACGTTACCAACCGTACATGGTATACAACACCAGCTTTACCAGTTATTTCTGAACCTGTTTACGAATGCGGTCAAGTTCTCCAAACCTGCTGAAAAGCTTACGATCAAAATCACTTTGAAACAGATACGGAGCAAAGAAATATCTGTAGAGGCTGACACACCGCATCAGCACTTTTATGAAATATCATTTACCGATAATGGTATAGGATTCTCGCAAGAGTATGCGAAAAAGATTTTTGAAGTATTCCACAAGTTACATGCAAAGCACGAATCGTCTGGAAGCGGTATAGGACTTGCTATCGTTAAAAAAGTGATGCTCAATCATTCCGGCTGGGTAACTGCTGAAAGTGAACCCGGTAAAGGCACCACCTTTAAGCTATATTTCCCAATGTCCGAGCGGTAATATATATACGAATGCTATTGCTCATCTTATTTGTGCAACAATAGCATTCGTGAAAAACTATGGCAGCGTGGTAATGCGGGAATAATACTTTGCATATATAGCCTTCGCTGCGGCAATGGAATTACCTTCTGGTGCTGCCGCATATTTTTCAGTTGTAGAATTTACCCATTGCCATTCCCAGTCTTTCAGTTTCTCTTCAAAGGCCTTCAGATCCGGAGCTTTGTGTTGCGTCATACATTGCTCTATATACGTGAAGAACTGTTGCCAGCGTGGTTTATAAAAATCATTCAGCAATCCGGCCCACTGGCGATTGGAGTATTCATGCAGTTCGCTGTTCTTGTCGCCCCAGAGGGTAACGAGATCGCGGGCATTAAATTCATACAGTTTTTTTTCCTCGGGAGTAACGCCCCAGCTGCGCGCATCTTCAATCCATTTTCCCAATAAGAAGTCCGGATGTGTACGCAACAATGTATCCATATCTTCAATGAGCTGAATGAACTCTGCGCTATATTTTCTGAATGAAGCTATATCTTTCTTACTATAGGCTGTTGCTATAGATTGTTGCAAAGGCGAAGCATAGTTAGCCAGTACCTGCCGCGTGACATCAACCAAATCATATCGGTAGCCAACACTGTTGCTAAATGTATCCGCATTTTCAACCAGGATCTTCCATGCTTTAGCAAGTTCGGCCGGGTCATAATCGAGTTTGGTCAACACGCGGTGTCCTTGCTTTGAAAATGTAGGGCGCGCTACGATAATGGATTCAGAGCCGCCTTCTCCCAATCCACCGCTATATACCGTATTCTTCAATATCGTCCACGCTTCATTGACGGAAGCATTTTCTGAACCGTATCGCGCTGCCGTATAGTCCTTCAGCCAGGTGTCCAGATTGATCGCTTCACTCTGCCATACATTTTCGAGCATGAGTTCGAAGAGTGCAGGGTTCTGTTCAATACCTTCCGGTGTGAGTCCAATGCCGGTTAATTTTCCTGAATTAGTATCGTGCAACGCGGCAGACGGATCAGCGGCAACATGACTCATTCTTCCAAACATCGCTACGTTACCGCCGAAGTTCTGAAGCATATTCCATATCCACGGAGTCTTACCATAGTATGCATCGGTTTGCTGCCATACCGGGTGACTCTCACTATATAAATCAAGCACAATCATCCGATCTTCCGGCACACCGGAAAGAATCGCTTTTATCTGCGCAGGCTTCCAGTATTCATCGTTGTAATGAAACATCCATCCCTGCATCAGCCATACTGCCTGCGGATCGGTGTTTGCCATCGACCGGTATACTTTATTACTGATCTGTTTCAGAAATGTAGTATCATTTGTGGGCGGTACATTTTCATTGAATGTATCGGCTGAGTAAAAATGATCAGTACCATACTCACGCGTTTGTGTCTCCAGGAAAAGCGCGCCTACTTTTTCAAACAGCGAGTCTTCCGCATCCAGTATATATACATCGTTGAAGCCGGCCTCCCAGTTTGTCTTCTTCAGCTTTGCATTGGGGAATTTATCTTTAAACGCTGGCGGCACGTGGCCGGTAAATGCCGGAAGCACCGGAGTCATGCCGAGCAATCGTTCCTGCGCCAGTATTTTTTTCTGCAGCTCTTTGTGAGTGTCCATCCAGTGTTGAGGCAGTGGTCCGCCCCACGCATCAATGTTCCCCATCCAGAACCATGAGAAGTACGAAGGACCGGTAAAGAATGTCTCAAGCTCTTTATCTGTAAAACCCAGGGTATGATATACATCGTTCCATATAGCTTCTTCCCCTGTTAACGCCAGCGGCATGTTAATACCATGCAAGGCCATCCAGTCTATTTCACGTTGCCACCGCTCCCAGTTCCACCATGCCATGGTATAATTGAAGGTACAATAATTAAGATAGTAGCGATATTTATAGGGGGAAATGCGTCTCACCTTCGCGGTTACAGCCGGAAGTACATCGGGCAGCGTTACTTCGAGTTTGTCCCAGGCATAGTGTTGGTGACAAAAATATTTCAGGTAGTGATTCAAAGCAGAGGCAACGGAAACGGCATTGTTTCCACGCAATACAATTTTATCGCCATTACTCTCAAGCTCGAATACATCTTTACCATTGTCCTGCGGAATATACTCGATCAGAAAAGCACCGGCTTTATCCTTTACAATCCGTTTAAGGAGAGCCGTAGCAGCATCATCCTGTTTCTTATCTTCAATAGGTTTTGTCTGATTGCAGCCTGTCAGCAAAGCGATGCAGGTAGTCAATATCAAACCAGCTATAAATCTGTTCATATAGTGCGTGATTTCTCTTGGGAAGATTACAGTTTATTAATACAACTATACATACAAATCTCCCTGACAACAAACGAAAAAATATTTTTATTACGCTCCAACGGTATACCATTGAATTGCTCGCTAATTTAGTACACCATGAAGCCTGCCAATACGCCCGATACATCTCCCCTGAAAAGCACGCATACACCAACATCTCGCATTCGAACGGCACACGCTAACACATGCAGTATATTTTTTACTGTCGCATTTCTATGGCTGCTAACGGCCTGCGAAGCACCGGAAAAGAAAACACCGCTGATGGAACTGCTTCCTGCCAGTGAAACCGGAATTCACTTTGCCAACAAACTCAAGGAAGATGAAGATCTTAACATCATCACGTTCGAATATTTCTATAATGGTGCCGGTGTTGGCGCGGGGGATATTAACAACGATGGACTACAGGATATATTCTTTGCAGCGAACATGTCGGACAACAAGCTTTATTTGAACCAGGGCAATTTCAAATTCGAAGATATTACAGAAAAGGCCGGTATACATTCCGCTGGTAAATGGGCAACCGGAGTCTCGATGATTGACATCAATCAGGATCGACTGCTGGATATATATGTATGCTACGCGGGACCTTCGACTGACCCTGTAAAACGCGCCAATGAACTATATATCAATAACGGCAACAATACATTTACCGAAAAAGCAAAAGAATACGGACTTGCAGACACCGGCCATTCCGTGCAAGCTGCATTTTTTGATTATGACAAAGATGGGGACCTGGATGTATATATCCTCACCAACACAACCGACCAGACCGGTCCGAACGTGATAAGACCCAAACGTGTAAGAGGCGAAATGATCAATACCGATCGTCTCTATCGAAATAACGGCAACAACACATTCACCAATGTTTCAGCGGAGGCAGGCATTACGATAGAAGGGTATGGATTAGGTGTATCGATATGCGACATCAACAACGACAACTGGCCCGACATTTACGTTTCGAATGATTATTTGTCGAACGACCTGCTCTATATCAACAATCAGAACGGCACCTTTACCGATCGACTGTCGCTATATTTCAAGCATAACAGTTACTCGGCTATGGGCAACGATGTTTCTGATTTCAACAATGACGGCTTGCTGGATGTTGTTGCTGTTGATATGTTACCCCCGGATAACAAACGGCAGAAGATGATGTTTGGCGCTACCAACTATGATCGCTATCGATCCGAAATTGCTTACGGCTATACTCCGCAGTTTATGCGCAACACATTACAGTTGAATGTTGGCGAAGCTATATCCGGGCAACCGCTCTTTAGTGAAATAGGACAACTTGCAGGCATCGAAGCTACCGATTGGAGTTGGAGTCCTTTGTTCGCTGATATCGATAATGACGGATGGAAAGATCTGCTGATTACCAATGGTTACGCGCGTGATATAACGAATCGCGACTTTGCCAGCTACAAAATGCACGAGTTTATGCGCAACGGGTATAATGAGTGTGTAAAGAAAAAATTACTCACGGCCATTCAAAGTATAGATGGAGCACATATACCGATCT
>CAMLLI010000131.1 GCA_946480685.1 uncultured Flammeovirgaceae bacterium
CATATATAACAGCATAACGGGTAGTGGCTCCGGCTACCTGTGCCTCCTGCAACGCACGTTGCTGATATATAAATGCTTCTTCCAGCTGGTTTCTCCGCATGTATATTTTACCGATGGAATTCAGTGCTACACTTACGGAAGATTTGCTGCCAAGCTCTTCATTTAGCTTTAACGACCGACTATAGTATTCGAGCGCGAGTGAATCTTTTCCTTCGCGTTCCGAAACGATAGCTATATTGTTGAGCGCGCGGGCAATTCCGCTTTTATAGTTTAACGCTGTCCATACCTCCAGTGCTTTATCAAAGTAACGATAGGCCTCCTGGTTGTCTTCCTGCGTGAGGTAGATGACGCCTATATTATTATAGCAGGCAGCGATGAGTCTTTTATTTTGAAGCTGCTCGTAGATGCGGAGCGCTTTCAGGAAGTAGTCAATACCAAGGTATGATTTACCGGTACGATCATTATATACTCCCAAAAAGGTATAGGCCTTGGCAGTGCCCTGTGGGCATTCAATCTTTTCAGAAAGCGTCAGGATCTGATTGGCAGTTTCAGGAATGGCATCGTAATCTACATAAGACTGTGCATCGCATAAAAGAATCAGCGTCTTCACGCGGTTGGTGTCTTGCCGAAGAACTTTCAGCACGGTCTTTAAGCTATCGATCTTTCTGTTCTGGGCGAGCGTAGCATTAAAGCCAAGCAAACTCGCCAGGAATAAACAGAAAATTACCCTCCCCTTCATGACATGCGGATTTAGAATGACGCGTTCATCCCTGCATGACCTGCTGGCCACAACTTTACGTGTTCATATACAGGCTTGCCGGATATATACCTTTAGAACCGTATTTTCTGTTCGGCTATTTTAGCCACCAGCTCTGTTGTGTTCTTCAAATCGAATTTACCCAGCACGTTGGCGCGGTGTGTCTCAATTGTTCTCGGGCTCACCTCCATGCGTGCAGCAATTTCTTTACTCGAGCATCCTTCGATCAGGTATTTAACAACTTCTTTTTCTTTGCTGGTAAGGAATGGCAGGCCGCGGTATGATTTCTTGTAAAGGCTGCTTACCAGTAAGTTTGATATCTCGAGGGAGTAAAACTTCTCACCCTGTAACACTTTGTGCAGGCCCAGAATGAGTTCTTCAGACTCTACGTCTTTATGGATATAGCCATCTATTCCGGCTTCCATCGCGTTCACTATATAGAATTCTTCTTTGTGCGAGCTGAGTATAACCACTTTTATACCCGGCTTTTTCTCTTTGAAGTACTTTGCAACATCCAACCCGCTCTCCTTATCCAACGAAATATCAATCAACACAAGGTGCGCATTCAGATCCTGAACGTGAGGCTTTACAGCGGTGAAGCTGTTGTACTCGCCTACTACATTAAACCGGGGATCTTTTTTCAGGATTGATACAAGACCGATTCTGAATAGTGCGTGATCATCAATTACAATTAGTTTTACCATATAGTTATTGAGTTTTTCTTTTCTGTCAAATCTTTTGCCGGCTGAAATCTCCAACCAACCGTAAGTGAGTAACCGTGTACTTTAGATGCTTAAAGCGAACAAGGGTAACAACATATTCAGATTGATCCCCTGACCTCTGGACAAAGATGTAACCCCCTTTACGATATCACGCAAATTGCACCATGACAAAAAGGTGTACTTTGCTCCCGCACGTTATCAGATCGATCTAAAAAGGGTACCTTTTGTTAAATGCACCTTGCTCCTCTTCTTACCGTTCCTCCTGATATAACGACCATTCATACCGTTTCTCATCCTAAAAGTAATGTCCACCCGTACGTCCAGCATGTAACTTTTACTTAGAATGTTGTACGTGTTGACATAAAAAGAACAAGGCCCCAAATTCTCTTCCATAGAATTTGAGGCCTAAAATCAGCCTACCAATGGGGTAGGTATTTTGTACAAGATTTTGAAAAACTAGCGCTTGCCTTTCAGTTGGAATGCCCGGGTAACGTTAAAGCCGAGATGTATATCACCATCAAAAAAGTCTCCATCGGTTTCCGTAATGAAGGAGCGTTCGATCATACCGCGGGTATTCGTCAGGATGATCTGGAATACGTGGCCGCCCGTTTCAATATCTACAGCTATACCAATGGCATCATTGTAAGAAGCAGAGGCACTCGGGTTAACCCGGTAATAGTACTCCAGGTTGACCGAAACACTCGGTGTCATTTTTATACGACCGCCCACTCCGACAGCAACCTGGTTGTTATCACCTTCATCAAGTGCAACCCAGTTTTTATGTACCAACGTAGGCATTAACTGAAGCGATAAAGCGGACGTAAATTTTCTGGCGATTAAAAGCTGAGCTGTGTATGATAACCGGTCGGTACGCTGAAAACCGTCTGGTACATCTGCATCTTTAGGAGATGTTTTATACCCGGTACTTCCAAATGCCGTTACCGTAACAGGCGACCCTGCTTTTGACTGCTTTACTAATTTATACTTCAGGTAACCGTCAACTGTTTTGTCAACGGAATTACGACCAATGCCTATACCAAAGTTATCGGTGATACCATATTCCAACCCCAGACGCACATACGCATCATCCAATCCGTACATTTCATACAAACCACCGTTCAACTGGCCGAAACGGTGCGAGAAGATAAACTCCAGTGTTCCTTCGCCGATGGTTTCAACCGAGTGACCATTTATTAAACGTGTGCCCTTAAAGGTTTGCGCTGTATACGATGGTTCCTTTTCCGAGCTTGACTCGAGCTCCTTCAACAGATCGTCTTGTGCAAAAGCATGCGATGTACAGAAGAATACAAAAATAGTTTTTAACGCGACTATATTTCTCTTGATCGACTGCATGTGTCTCTTAGTGTTTGTATGTAAAATTTACGGTTACCTCTACCTGCTCTGCTATATTCTGCCACATCAGTTTCGGGATATCTACTTTATAGTCTGCTAACTTCACAATGAATACCGATTTCATTACCAGTTTATCACCTTGCTTCTCGATCGTGCCGGGTATCTCCACGTCTTTCGTAACGCCGTGAATTGTTAATTTACCCTGCGCCTTCACATTCTGCGTAGCGGCATTGGGATCGAACCCAACAATCTTTCCCTGAAATGTAGACTTCGGATATTTTTCAGTCTCCATATACTTCTCATTGAAGTGTTCCTGCATTAACGACTTCTTGAACTGGAATTCGTTGATCGGTACAACAAAGGCTATATTTCCATTAGAGGCATCAAAAACACTCGATGCTTTCGTATTATCAGCCTTTATATCTTCGAGTGTGGCACTTGAAAAGAACGTAACGGTACTTTTCTCCGAGGTATACTTCTGCGCATTGGCTCCCATCGCGATACATGCGAACAACACTGCTAAGCGGATTTTCATGTTCATATATATTTAGTTTTACTTTAATCGATTCAGACTCTATGTTGAACTCTTAATTACTTTTGGCACCATCATCAACCCAGCAGGCAATCTTGCTGATCTGCTCCTGCGTAAGTCGCGGCTGACTGGCCGGAGGCATCGAACCATTGCCGGTGCGAGTTTTAATATTCGTTGCATTATTCTGAACGTTGGTCAGGTTAGACCAGTCCGGAATCTGATTACCACTTACGTGACAACCTGATATAGCACAGTTCGCATCAATGATCGGTTTGATATCACCCGTCCAGCTTACTCCGGTTTGTCCACGCACAACCGAAACATTCAATGATATCGTGCAACCTTGTGAGTCTCTCACGCGAACAGTATAGACGCCATATTGCAAATCAGTAAAGGTGTTGCTCGAACCGAAACTGCCTGATCCGATGCTGAACTCGAACGGTGTGTTGGTACCGGTAGCATTAACAGTAATAGTACCGTTGTTTGTAAGGCACTCAGTGTCTTCAGTTATTTCATAGTTCGCAGCCAGATCGGTTGACTTGATGACAAGCGTTGCCTCCACAACATTTTCACAACCTTTTGAATCGCGTATAGTAATAGTATAGGTACCACCGCTCAGGCCGGCAAAAGTTGATGACGACTGAAATGCACCGCCATTGAGACTATATTGATACGATTCACTTCCTCCTGTACCGGCTACTACAATTGAACCATCGTTACTGTCACACGTGGTTGGATCCGTTGTACTTTGCACCGTAACCGAAGGTTTATTCGCTTCACAATCCACTACCTCGGTTTCAACGTGGTTGGTACAGCGCACGAGAGCAATCAATAAAACAACTATGTTAACAAACTTTAACCTGCTCGACATATATATACGTTTATTACTTATTTGAATCTATACTTCAGCGTAAAGAACGATCCGGCACTTACCAGATCAATTTTACCCTGACCAACACCCGACATCGGTGCTTTTAGGAATGGCTCCGCCTGAAGTTGCATTCGCGGACTGATTCTATACTGGAGTCCGAACGAAAGATTCAGCATGCTGAACCAGTGGCGATTTTGATTTTTATAATCTTCGTAGTAATAGTAGTTGGTGTTGTTCTCATTTACGACATACTCGTAGTTCTCTTTCAACATGATATAAGATGATACCCCAACCGTTGCATAGAAGTTAAGACGCGCTTCTGGTAGTATATAGTATGTGATATTGATCGGTATATCCAGCACGCGGCAATCACCATCGAGGTAATCAGCTTCGAACGATGTACCTCCATAAGAATACGCTTTGCCAGGGTTGTTCTTATCATATAGTTTCTTAGACCATATAGCACCGGTGCTGATGCCCCAGTGTTTTGCCGGAGAATACTCAACTACCAGGCCAATATTGACACCGGTCTTGCCCGGCTTGCTATATCCTATAGCGCTGAAGTCTGGAGACACCAGCAACTTCGCATACCAGTTAGATACTTTTTCTGCCTTGTCTTCTTTCTGCTTGTCCTCTGCAACCTCATTTTCAGCAGAATGCTTTAATGAGTCAGCCTTTGCAACAGGCTTGGTAAGCGTGCTATCGTTTATAGCATTCGAATTTGATTTTTCGTATGACTTCTTAGTCGCAGATTCAGATTGATTGTTTACTGAGTCTAAAAGTATACCTGTAGTTGGTGGTGTATCTTGGGTTGCTACACCGTTATATTTTTCTTCTGTGGATTTAACAAACGCGTCATCTTTTTTAACTGGCAGAACAGCTCCATTTTTATCAGACGTGTTTATAGTTTTTGAATTATCCTCAGCCTCTTTGTTTGAAACACTGTCTGATCCTGATACTATATCAGCTTCATTGCTTACCGGTTGAGTTTTAGCATTTTCAACTACGCCTGTTGCTACTTTACTGGTCTCATTAAGGTTTCCAATTACTTTCTTCGCTACAAGAACAGAATCATTGTCAGATATACTTTTACTTTCTTGGTATGCGGTCGTGCCAACAGGTGCTGTGCCGCGCAGTGAATCTTCTTTCGATATTGATTTCTTCACCGAAGCGTCATTCGAAATCAAGCCGGTTGTTTTCTCAAGTCTTGTAGATTTACCGGTAACATTTTTTGCATCTGCATCCGGCAAAGTATTATCCTTTGATCTCAACACCGACCTCTCTGCTGAAAGACTATCGGCACCCGTTATATTTGGGTTCACATTGCCGGATTGATTAGCCTCTGCACCTTTTAATCCAGCATTGTCCTTCGACATAGAATTGTTCCTCTCGTTCGCGCGAGCATTTAGTATAGCTGAAGAATCCGGAGAATTATTTAAAGCGTTAGCATTTACTTCGCCTGCAGGCTTTGACATGTTGTTATTTGCAGATATAGCCTGGTTATTCCCGGTCGCAGAATTTTTCCTTACATCAACATCGGTATCCGCTCCTGCGGATGCATCACTACTCGCATTAACATCATCTTGTTCCGTCCCTGTAACTGGATGGACAGACGCTGATGACAAGCGCTTCGAGTCAGGCGCTATATTTGCATCCTGTTTGCCATTCTTTGTTCCATCACTTGAAACTGCATTGATCGCTGATTGCGCAGCGTTGTCGCTCCTGGAAAATGTATTCGATGTAGCGGGACTCTCTTCTTTGTTTGCTAACTTCTTCTTTTGTTGATCTGCTGAAGTCAGCGCTTTATTTTTTTCGATACGGCTATCATTACCGGAAGCAGAGAGCGAACTTCCATCACGATTCTCCTTCTCTCCTGCAACAGCCCGCTTCTGCTTCTGTATACTTCGCTGATCGTTACCTGCAGTGGTACCCTCAGCCGTTTTATTTATAGTGCTACCGTTCTGATCCTTGTTACGCGTTGACGTTGATGCACGCTTCGTAGTCTGACCAGATTTACCCGATGCATTTTTACTCCCGGAAGTATTTTGCTCTGTTGACTGATCACCAGATGTCGAAGCTATAGCACGGTCCTGATCGGCAGCCGCTATATCTTTCGATTTCTGTTTATCGGTAATGCTTCCGGATGAAGTCTTATCAACAGCTGAAGAGGCCTCTCCTCCTTGCTGATCCTGTGTTGAAGCAGATGCTTCCTGACCTTCTGCTGATGAACCGATAGGCGTACCGTTGTTGTCATCGCTATCTATACCAGCATCTTTAGCCGATGCGTTTGTATCCGTGCCGTTCTCTTTTTCTTCTTTGGCCGAATGATCCGATATTTCATTTTCTATACCTGAATCGTTGTTGCTCGCAGAACTATTTTGAGCATCCGATTTACCCTGGTAGTATTTTATGCCAAACCATGCCGAGAACATAAGCAGCAATACCACAGAAAGGTATATAGCAATTCTTTTGAAGAGATTTACCCGTTCAGTCCGGTCGATGCGCTTCGATAATTTATCCCAATCTCCCGGATCAAACTCAGGCTCGATCCGCTGCGCAGCATCCTGGAACAACTTGTCCAGTTCGTTATCAGAAATATTGCGCATAGTTATTAATATTTATCTTCTTCAATTGATTCTTCAGGTGCTCGCGCGCCTTGAACAGGTTCGACTTCGAAGTGCCTACAACAATTCCCAGTTGCTCGGCGATCTCTTCGTGTGTATAGCCGTCAATAACATACAGGTTGAACACGGCACGGTATGCGTCCGGTAGTTTCTGCACCATCTTGATCAACTCCTCATACGAAATTGTTTCTGTGCCCTGCGTGTTGTCCGCTATATTTCGAACCGTTGTGTCATCTATATCCTGGTGGTGGTAATGCTTGTTGTGTTTCCGATAATGATCAATAGCCGTGTTGATCATAATTCTTCTCAACCATGATTTTACCGAAGCCCCTTCATCGTGCTGATGTATGTGCGTAAAAAACTTCATAAAACCATCGTTCATGATCTCTTTGGCTTCCTCTTTTGTTTTTGAATAGCGGAGACAAACACTCATAGCATACCCATAGAAGTGCTCATAAAGACGCTTCTGTGCTTCTCGACTGCCTTTGCGACAATCTTGAAGCAGCACTTTTATCTGCTTTGGGTCCTCCAAGTTTTTTCTAGAATCTTCCACCAGACGCAGGGTTAAAAAAAAGGGTTGCCTTCCGAATCGTCATTTTTATGAATTTACGGGTTATACTTCTATTGATAAGGCAGAAAGAGAAATTCCTCTGACCAAATTCTACCGGGCAAACCGGTATAATCACTAAACTGAAAGCCTGGCTAAAAATAACCTCAACGCACGCCTGGATTACCGAAATGAGTGCGGACAAAAACGTTGGCAATAAAAAAGAGGGGTATATTGATATTGAAAACAACGAAAACTCCCCGAATGTATTTCAGGGAGTTTCTTTAACACAGCTATTGTTTTACGATCTTCAACACAAACCGGGTCTTCGCGCCTGCTACCTGTACCATATATATTCCGGAGGGTGCATGCGTCAAATCGAAAGTTTGTTCTGTTAATTCAACCTTGCTGCTAAGCTGAACCTTTCCTGTTACATCGGTAAAAAGCACATCACTGCCCTCCAGATCTTGCGGAAAGCGAACTGTTACTTTGTTCTGAACCGGGTTCGGATAGGCCTGAATCAAATCCGATTCTGCCGGCACTTCCACAACTTCAGGAGCAGCCACGCGCGCGCTGCTGGTGCTGAAACTGATATACCCGTTGCAATTCAACCACTCGCTGTTGGAACCTCCACATGTATTGTTCATCCATACACCGGTGTTGGTAGCCTGATTTTCTGCCTGATATGTTACGCCACCGATGGTTACGTAGTCGATCTGAACATCGCGTGTGCCGGCATCATTCGTAAAATGAACAGTAACCGTACCGTTGCCGGAAGCGGAAAAGTTCTGATACGCTGTTGTAAGCGTCCATGTTGCTACGGTTGTATTATTGACACGCAGATCGATCGTCTCACTACCGGCCACACCGCGGGCGCGCACAACGATGGCACTGTTGCCTGTTAGTGTGATGCTAAAAGCCTGTGTACTCTGACAACCACTTGCATTGGTATATGTAGCGGTATAGGTACCCGCTTGCGCAGTTTGTATGTTTGAGATAGTGATCTCTCGTGTTGTTGCCGTAAAGTTATTCGGACCTGTCCAACT
>CAMLLI010000132.1 GCA_946480685.1 uncultured Flammeovirgaceae bacterium
ACACTGGGTAAACTTTCAATGGATGCATGTTTGTTCCTGAACCAGAATTTTGGTTTTATCAGTTTCCCGGATGAACTCACAACCGGCTCGAGCATTATGCCGCATAAAAAGAATCCGGATGTATTCGAATTGATTCGTGCACGTTGCAACCAGTTGACCGCGCTGCCAAATGATATAGCCATGTCGCTGGCAAATCTTCCTTCCGGTTATCATCGCGACATGCAGTTGCTGAAGGAAATTCTCTTTCCGGCTATTCAACGGTTGAAGGAATGTTTACGCATGGCACACCTCATGCTCTCTAACATCACGGTGAAAGAAAATATACTCGCGGATGATAAGTATAAATTTCTGTTCAGTGTTGAGGAGGTAAATCGCCTGGTGTTATCAGGTGTCCCATTCCGTGATGCCTACAAAAAAATAGGACTCGATATAGAGCAAGGTAATTATCATCCACAGACTACTGTCGATCATACACACGAGGTAAGCATTGGAAACCTGAATCTTCGGGAGATCAACATAATGATGAGCCGTGCGTTGGAGTCCTTTCAATTTGCTGCTGCTGAACAGGCAATCGAAAAATTGGTCGACTAAGGTATACTACGGTACTAAAAAAAATCAGATGAGAGTACACGTGAAAACACGTAGTACTCTTTTTTTTATTGCTGCCTGCTACATCGTTGAAGCTGTGTAGAATTTAGTCATCGATTTTACACGTAGTTGTACCGTTATAAAACGAGTCACATCACCAGTCAACGAAGCGACCCGAAAGCACAGGCATGGTTTTTACCTTTTCAGGTGCATTAACCCATGTTATATGAATTTTGCGGGCGTATCTACACGAAGAAAATTTATTCAGAAAGTATCCGGTTCACTCGGATCGCTCGCTTTCTCCATCCCGGCATTTAGCAATGGTCTTGCATTTGCATCAGAGGATGCAGCCGTTGCTGCTTCGCAGGAACCTGCGCGTAAGCTCGGTATAGCTTTGGTGGGACTCGGTAAATATAGCACGGAACAACTTGCTCCTTCCTTGCAGGAAACACAACGTTGCAAGCTTGCCGGCATTGTAACCGGCAGTCCCGACAAAGCAGAGAAATGGAAGAGTAAGTATAATATACCGGCGAAGAACGTATATAATTACCAGAACTTTGATTCGATCAAAGATAACCCGGATATAGATATAGTATATGTAGTGCTTCCAAACTCCATGCACGCTGAATATACCATTCGTGCAGCAAAGGCCGGTAAACATGTAATCTGCGAGAAGCCGATGGCCGTGTCGGTGAAAGAATGTGAAGATATGATCAAGGCCTGCAAGGATGCAAATCGCTTGCTGTCCATTGGGTATAGATTGCATTTCGAGCCTCACAACCTCAGCATGGCAGAAATGGGTGCCCGTAAGACCTACGGCTCCATTAAAGTGATCACCGCCAAGGATGGTATGGATATAGAACCGAACGTGTGGCGCCTTGATAAGAAGCTGGCAGGCGGAGGTCCGTTAATGGATGTAGGTATATATTGTGTACAAGGCGTGCTCTATACCATGGGTACAAATCCCATTGCTGTTACAGCGAAGGAGGGACCGAAAACAGATATGAAGCGATTCAAGGAAGTAGAACAGTCGCTTTCGTGGCAATTCGAATTTCCGGGAGGCGCTATAGCGAACTGCGAAACGAGTTATGCGCAGGAAATGAATTTACTACGGGCCGATGCTGATCGTGGCTGGTTTCAGCTGGAGCCTGCGTATGGATATAAAGATTTAAAAGGCGAGACATCACAAGGTAAATTAAATCTGGCGCAGGTAAACCAGCAGGCCCTGCAAATGGATGACTTTGCTAATTGTGTATTGCAAAAGAAAAAAAGTAAAGTGCCTGGCGAAATGGGCTTACGCGATGTGAAGATACTGACGGCTATATATGAAGCCGCACGCACAGGCAAGAAAGTTCAATTGACAAACCTTTAAAGTAAACAGCTATGAGAAAGAGTAATAAAGGAAACGCTGCGAGTAAGACAAGTAAATCGAAAGCAGATAAGAAGCTTCCGGGCGAATATCCGCCAAGCGAAGATATCATGAACCCGGTAAATGATGCTGAACGTGTTCATGTTGATTTGGACAATCTCAGTTTATCACGTGCTACACCAACTGAAGTGGTGCAGGATTCTCCTCGCCCTATAGATGCTGAGTCTGATCTTACAGAAGAAGACAAAGAAGCATTGGGCCCAAAGGATCTGAGTCTTGACATGGGGGATGACGAACAGCTGAAACACCGGAAGTGGCCGGTAGATTTTACAGCGCGTGATCTCGATGTACCGGGTAGTGAACTTGACGATCGAAATGAAATGATCGGCTCGGAAGATGAAGAGAATAACTCCTATAGTCTGGGAGGCGATAATAAAGAAAACCTGGAAGAAGATTCAACGAATCGCTATTGATGCGTTGAATCCTCTCAGGACTATATTTTCAAATTAAAGGGCAACCGGAAGTTGCTGAGGTGCAATCTTGTCAACGGAAGTTGATTCCTCAGCACCTTCCGAAACCTGATGTTCCCAAAGTTCCTTGAACACAAGGCTCGTACGCTTCAGTTCCTCGAAGGTTCCTTCTGCTACAACCGAGCCGTTTCTCAATATATAGATATAGTCGAACTTCGTGAGTAAATGAAGTCTGTGTAACGACGAGATCACAGCTTTATTCCTGAACGACTTGAATAGGTTTGTATAGATCCGTTTCTCGGTTCTGGGATCAACACTGCTGGTAGGTTCATCCAATAATACAATGCTGCTGCTGCGTGCTGCCAGTATACCGCGCGCCAATGCCAATCGCTGCTTCTGTCCACCGGAAAGATTTACACCTTTCTCTTTAATGTGTGTCTCAAGTCCCTGCGGTAATTTGTTTATCACGTCAGCGAAATGAGCAGCCTCGCATACTTCCATTACCTCCTGTTCGGAGAAAGGAAGCCCAAGTGTGATATTATACAAAATAGTATTTTCAAAGATCTCCGGGTCTTGCGGAAACAATGTTACAGCATTGGCAATGCTATCGAAATCACTAGCCTCACCGTTGTCAGTATATACCAGCGATCCCTCTTTCGGAGTATATAGTCCGCGCAGCAGCGATAGTAATGTGCTCTTGCCGCTTCCGCTCTCACCAATCAATGCAATGCGTTCTCCTCTTTTGATCCGCATATCCAGATCTTTCAATCCTGCAGGAGTTTTATCTCCCATTTTTTCACTGCGCTCAAAGTTGAGATTTTGAATTTCTATTTGCTTCCAGTCTTTCGGTAAATGGCGCTCTTCGCGCACGTGGTGTAATTCGTCATACGCCTTCTCAAGCTCACGCGCATTCTGAATCTCCACATCATACTTCGTAATCTGTGTATAGTGCGATGCTATATCGTTAAACACGCTTGTGAACTGGTTTACATACCCTAACAGGATTACAAGGCCACCGATATATAGCGTTTCACCGGGAGTATAGTGCTGGTATAGGTAACCGATGGTTGTAACAGCATAGATAAGTCCCACCATCATCTGTGCAATAAACCATTTCCATTCGTTGATGGTAACGTTGCGTTTGAAAGGAGGGAAAACTTTCATGAGTTTCTCCATGAAGCTTTTCTGAATTCGTTTTTCGAGACGAAGTGTAATTACCGTGATGATGTTGGAAAGACTGTCGAACAGTGTAGATGAGACTTCATGTTCCCGTTCGTTTACCTCGCGCTGTGTAGCGATAAAGGGCTTGTCGAATTTGATAATGATGAACACCGTGATAGCTCCAAGTACAATACCAATCGATCCGAACAAAGGTGAAAAGTAAAGCATTGCACTGAACGAAAAGAAAAACTTGCCAAAAGAGTACATGTAAATGAACCCGTTCTGGAAGAAGTCACGCAGCGCTTCATGCGATTTACGCAGGCGATTGATGGTTGCACCGCTGTGATGATCCTGGTGCCACTTCACGGGCAAGTGTAAAACTTTATGGTATAATTCTTCCACGTAGTTACGTGCGATGCCAAAGGCAAGCTTACGCTCCATTACGCGCGCAGGACCGTGAAAGGACCACTCGAGTAAGCGTAGTCCAATAAAACCCCCGGCATAGATCCATCCCATGTTTATAACGTCTCCAGCGTTTTGCTGAAGCGCGTTTACAAACCATCCGTAAAAAAGCGGGTTAATTGCTACGATGATGTTTGAGACAACAAACATCGAGTATATCAGTATAAATCGTTTCTTCTCCTGGCGTGCATATTTCCATGCCGTTCTGAGCATGGATACATATGGATTTCTCATACAATGGGGGCGTTTTTTACAATACAAAGTTGATGAAGCTAACAGGGTTGGAGCCACTTAGATATACTGGCAATATTACATCTGACTATATTTTGCTGTAATCTTCCGTTTTTTGAAATATTTCAGGAGTATCATCCAACTTCCGTGCTGTAGAATTCCGGCAACACTTCTCCTCATCCAATGAATTGTCTGCGTTTCATTCTGCGTAAATCTGCACATCTGCGGGCCACCTTCCTTTTTCCCGCAGATACCGCGGATATACGCAGACGGTTTACACCCCTACCAAAGACTGCAGTGGTATATTTTTTTATCCTGTTAATGTGTAAAGCTTTTAAACGCATAAAGTTATGAACAGCTATAACACAGACGGAAACAAAGATGCAGGAGCATTGCTCACATCAGTTTCATCCATTACAAATGTTACCCCGGGCGAACGTGTGATATCCGTAATAAGCGGATTAGCGCTGGCTATAGCAGGCGTTCGTCATTTTGAAAAAGGTAAAGGTATTTCATTGATACTGGGTGGCGGGTATCTTTTAGCGAGAGGTATAACGGGTTATTGTGCGGTAAACGGCTTGCTCAATAAAAGTAAAGCTGTTAACGCTGCATTGCCACAGGCAACCGGTACATTCAAGGTGCTCGCTTATTAAGCGCATCCCGTTTTTATAAATATACTATATAAAGCAAGAACACATGAAAACTATATTCATTCCATTAATCATTATACTCATTGGTATAACAGAGCTTCACGCACAAGTGAGCGATTCAAGCAGACGTACGCAGAGCAGGCGACCAACAATCAACCAGAGTCAGGAGAAGCCGAGTCAGAAAGAATTGCTGGAACTAAAAATGAATCGCAATCGCGACAAAGGTACGCAGGTCGATACAACGACTACCACCGGTACAAATGCACGCAAGCAACCCACTGAAAATCGCGCGTTGAAAAATGAATCCAACCAGGCTGCAGACGATACGAATCCAAACAGTCCTGCAAACACCAACGAGACTTCTATTTTTGAAACGGGTACAAGTTCGGCAGGTTCACCCAGCACTATATCCGAGAACAACGGAGAAGATCGTGATGGCACCAACACTGTACAACGCAGTACACCCAATATGGCAGGTTCTCCTGCACCGCGCAGGGGAAGTGCGAAAGCCTCAAACGCTTCGTCTGCATCCGGATCAGAACGCGCCACGAAGGAGTCTAAAGACAAGCAAAAGGCCGATGTAAAGACCGATAAAGAAACTGCGAAGGAAAAAGACAAGTCTAAAAAAGAAGACGGCAAAAAGAAAGCCGGTACGAAAACCGACAAGTCAAAAAAGAAAGACAAAGACAATAAAGACAAGGAAAGTAAAGATAAGGGAAGTAAAGGCGAGGATAAGGATTAGCGAAGGTAGCATCAGCGATAGAATAACTTTGATTTACTCCGAAACTTGCTGATTTTTGCGGCTTCATTATCTTAACTATGCAACCGCAGACGATCCTGTATATTATTATTGGCATAACGGCTATCAGCTATATCTTCGAGCAGATCCTGGAGTATATAAACCTGCGATCACAACGCGAAGATATTCCGGACGAGATTGCTGCTTTTTATGATCGGGCGAAGTATATCAAGTCGTTGCAGTATCATCGCGAGGTAACGAACTTCTCATTCATCACATCTGCCTTCAGCTTCCTGTTATCAATCGGTATGCTATTGCTGGAAGGCTTTGGATGGATTGACGGTATAGTGCGGGATGTAGTGTCCAATGATATACTGCTGGCATTGACTTTCTTCGGTGTGATTTCTATTGCTTCCGATATTCTTACACTTCCATTTCAGTGGCATCGCATCTTTGTTATCGAAGAGAAATATGGCTTCAATAAAACAACGCTTAAGACTTTTATAGCCGATAAACTTAAAGGGTATATATTAGGTGCACTGATTGGCGGTGCACTACTCGCTGCATTAATATACCTGGTACAGACGATAGGACCGAACTTCTGGATCTGGTTTGCGCTTATCGCCTGTTCCTTTATGTTGCTGATGAATATGTTCTATGCATCAGTAATTCTGCCACTCTTTAATAAACTTACTCCGTTGCCGGACGGAGAATTGAAAACTGCTATCGAAGCATTTGCCCGTAAAGTAAATTTCCCGCTGGATAATATTTTTGTGATCGATGGATCGAAACGTTCCAGCAAAGCCAATGCATTCTTCTCCGGTATCGGTAAAAAGAAAAAGATTGTGTTATACGATACGCTCATCAACAACCACACAACGGATGAGCTGGTGGCTGTACTGGCGCACGAAGTAGGACACTTTAAGAAGAAGCACATCGTGTGGAGCTATAGTGTATCGGTAATACAAATTGTATTCATGCTCTATGTGCTTTCGCTGATGATCTTTAATGAAAATCTTTCTTTGGCATTGGGTGGACAGCAGCAAGCCATTCATCTAAACCTGATAGCATTTGCAATTTTGTTTTCGCCGGTATCGGGTATAACAGGTTTACTGATGAGTATACTCAGTCGCAAGAATGAATTTGAAGCTGATGCGTATGCGCGACAAACTTACAGTGGCACTGCGTTGGCGAATGCGCTGAAGAAGTTGTCGGTGGATAACCTGAGCGATTTATACCCGCATCCGCTATATGTATTCTTCCATTATTCGCATCCTCCGCTGCTGGAGCGACTGCAGGCTATTAACCGTTGATGGAGAAATGGTGTGATCTTTTTGGAGAAAGTCTTACTTTCTCATTCAAAAAAAGACGCCCATGCATCGCAGACAATTTATCAAGACTACTGTTGCTACAGGTGTAGCACTTACGGCACCACTCATCTACGTTCCCAGTAAAGACAGGAAGTATAAAACCGCACTCATCGGCAGTGGCTGGTGGGGTAATAACATTCTGCGGTTTGCTATACAGGCTGGTGAAAGTAAAATTGTAGCGCTTTGTGATGTTGATGCAACTCATTTAACAAAGACTGCCGAAGAAGTAAAGCGATTGAATGGTGATACTCCGAAACTATACCGCGACTACCGCGAACTGTTAAGCAAAGAAAAGCCCGAAATTGTTATTGTAGCAACACCGGATCACTGGCACCCCTTGATTGCTATAGCGGCTATGGAGGCCGGGGCACATGTATATGTAGAGAAGCCTATATGTCATACCATCAACGAAGGTAAAGCCATGGTAAAGACTGCACGCGATACACAACGTATTGTACAGGTAGGAACACACCGCAGAGTATCACCTCACAACGTATCGGGTATGCAGTTTTTGAAATCAGGCAAAGCTGGTAAGATAGGTATGGTGCGTGCCTTTGTACATTACCCGGGAGGTGCTGGTACAAAAACTCCTGATAGTGAACCACCGAAAGAACTTGATTGGAATATGTGGTGCGGACCTGCACCGTTGAGGCCCTTTAATAAAACCATTCATCCAAAGGGTTTCCGGACTCATTTGGATTATGCAAACGGTCAGCTCGGTGACTGGGGTATACATTGGATAGACCAGATACTGATGTGGACAGAAGAGAAGCATCCGAAGAAAGTATATTCAACCGGCGGAAGATTTATTCGTCAGGATAGCACCGATGCGCCCGATACCCAGACCGTTAGTTTTGAGTTTGAATCTTTTATAGCCACGTGGGAACATCGTCTCTATGCAGGCAACGAAGCAGAGAAAACAAATATAGGCTGCTACTTCTATGGCACCGAAGGTACATTTCACATGGGCTGGCTTGATGGCTGGACGTTCTATCCATCAGATACCAAGAAGCAGATCATCCATGAAACACCGAAGCTCGATGAACCTGATCAGCAAAATATAGCAGGGCTGTGGTCCGATTTTCTCGAGTCCATCAAGACTAACAAATTACCTATATGCGATATTGAAATAGGACAACGCTCAACCAACATGAGTCTACTCGGTATGCTCAGCTGGAAACTTGGACGAAGTGTTGAGTGGAACGGGGAGAAAGGGTTGATCGAGAATGATGCAGAGGCGAATAAACTTTTAAGTCGCGCGTATAGGGGAGAGTGGAAGTATCCGGGGGCTTAGCGTTGTACGTTGTCGTTAACCGTTAACCGTTATAGTTGTATTTCGAATAACTGATAACGTATAACGAAAAAAGAGCCGCATCTCAACGATACGGCTC
>CAMLLI010000133.1 GCA_946480685.1 uncultured Flammeovirgaceae bacterium
AAAGAGTCCCGTGGAAAACGCTTCTGCCTGCGGACTTAGAGCCGGACCGTTCATCGGTATGAAGTGAAAGAAAAAGTTGAGACCGAAAACAAAGTATATAAGTCCCAATACAACGCGTGCTGCAATTACTGCAACTGATTTGATTTTAACTGACATAAATTATATAGTTTTTAAAGTAGGTTCTGTTTGCAGATCAGGCATTCACCATCTCTTCTTCAAACACCGGGTAATCGGTATAGCCTTTCGCGCTTGAAGAGTATAGTGTGCTGGCATCGAGCTTTATGTTGAGCGGCAAGCCTTTACGGAGGCGCTCCACGAAATCAGGGTTGCTGATGAATGGTTTTCCAAATGCAACCAGGTCTGCGATGCCTGATGTCAGATCTTCCTCGGCACGGGATATAGTATATCCGCCGGAAAGAATAAGGGTATTGGTAAACTGTTCGCGAATCGTGCGCTTCAGGGTAAGCGGTACTTCCGGTGCGCCTCCTGCACTGTGATCCGCTATATGTATATATGCTATACCAATCTCATTCAGTTTGGTAGCGAGGTATGTATAGGTAGCATCGATCTCCGGATAGTTCGGCATATCACCGGCTACACCGTATGGAGATATACGCACGCCCACTTTGTCTCTTCCGATAGCATCGCCTACAGCTTCGGCTATCTCCAGTAACAGCCTGCTGCGTTTCTCAATGCTTCCGCCATAATTATCGGTGCGTCTGTTGGTGTGTGGTGATAAAAATTGCTCGAGTAAATATCCGTTGGCAGCATGAAGTTCAACACCATCAAAGCCGGCTTCAATCGCGTTGAGAGCAGCCGTTATAAATTCAACGATAACTTCTTCTACTTGTCCGGCACTCATTCCCTGTGGTATCGGTAATTCTTTTTTACCTTCCTGGTCAGTCCATATATGACCATCAGCAGCGATGGGTGAAGGAGCCAGTACGCGTGCACCTTTTGGTAAATTAAGTCCGTGGGCCATACGACCTGCGTGCATTAACTGCGCAAATATTTTTCCGCCTCTGCGATGTACTCCAGCTGTTACCTGCTTCCACGCATCTACCTGTGCTTCTGAAAATATACCCGGCATGCGCGCATAGCCCAAACCATTGGGTGAAGGCGAAACACCTTCTGATATGATCAGTCCCGCGGAAGCGCGTTGTTCATAATACGTTGCCATCAATTTGTTCGGCTTGTTATCATGTGCACGGCTGCGTGTCATCGGAGCCATTACCAAACGGTTATTCAATTCTATACCTCCTAATTGATGAGCGGAAAATGCAGTTCTTGTATTCATATGCCAAGAGATTTGATTAATACATTTAAATATTTCAATACGTTAATTTAAAAAAAGTGGCCAATCAGGCCAGTTAAACTCTACAATGCGAAAGCTTCGCGTTTAGTTCATCGATACATTGAAATTTTTCAATATATTTTATAAAAAAAATATAACTAGGCGAATTTCAGCTGGTTAATGCTTTGGGTATACTCCTTCAATACTTTCTCGTTGAGAATATATTTATGGTTTCTTCCCTCCTTTTCAGGTTCAATAAGACCGGCTTCAATCAATACTTTCAAGTGGTGACTTACAGAAGGCTGTGCCAGTTCGCTTTCTTCCTGTATCTGCGAACAGTGACCACAACCACCCTTCTTGGAAATATGCTGAAGGATCTTGAGGCGGTTACTATCTCCCAATGCCTTGGAGATCTTTTCGATTTGTTTTGTGCTCAGTGCCATTGCTAATGAATGCAAATATATCAATATGTTCTAAGTACACAAAGACACGCAAAAAGGTTCAGCCGCAGGTATATGTGCGCGATTAACGCAGATGCAACCGTTGTTTGGTCCAGCGGGCAATGTCTTGCTCATAATGTGTAATCAGTACCAGCGTAGTGTCTTCGTGCAGGTGCTCCTGTAAATACTGACTGACACGTTCTTTTGTGATGGTGTCCAAAAACTGAAACGGTTCATCCAGCAGAATCAATTCTTTATCTGATAAAAGACTAAGCATGATGAGCATCAACTGCAACTGTCCGGATGAAAGTTGTTTGACAGGTCTGGCCATAAACGACTGCGCATCAAAAAATGCAATGACGCGTTCAAGTGCCTCCACGTTAATCGTCTTTTGCTGACCTAGCATATAGTCTTTTGCAGACGTGGCAATGTGCTGCGGATTCAGGTAACTGATGAGCTCCGGGCCGAGGTAGTTAATGCGGTTCTTGATGTCCCATATAGATTCACCGCTTCCCCTGCGCTTGCCAAACAAATATACCTTCTGACTATAGGCCATGGGGTGATCTGCAAAGATGAGACTGAACAACGTGGTTTTACCCGAACCGTTTCTTCCGGTTAAAGCCCATCGTTCACCGGCATGAATTTTCCAGTTGAGATTGCTGATGATTTCTTTATCGCCATAGCGGATCGTAACATCTTCCATTTCGGCAACCGGTGTACCCGATCCGTTTGTATAGCTATATATAGTGTCAGTTTGTTGTACCGTAACAGGTTGAGGCTTGACTTCCTCTTCCGAAATAATCCTGAACTTATCAAGTACAAGTTTACGGTTAATGACGGCAGGCAGATGATGTTCGTGATCTACCAGTATGAGTTGAATTCCATAGCTAATCGCCAGGTGATCCATAAAAACAATCAGATCATTCCGACTGGCGTGATCCAATCCTTCAAACGGATAATCAAACAACAGTACTTTCGGCAACTCGCGTACAAGGTTTTTAAGAATCAGCACTTTCTTTAGCTGTCCGTTGGAGAGTCGCGTTACCTCCAGATCCAATAACCCATCGATGTTGAAGCTTGACGGAAAATTGAGCTCATGCAGCTTGTTAATGTCATCACCGAACAGGTCGCGCACCAACGGAATGCGCTCATCGCCTATACTATAATAACGCTGCTGGTAAAACAACTCATGATGCTGCAGAAAGATCTGGATGGCATGCGCAGGAATATAGTGAACGTTCTGCTTACGTTGTGCAAACCGTTCGTCCCATGTGGTGCCATTTACAAAATCATATACCACTTCACCGTGCGCTGCGTGCGCGTTACCGGCTATAAGTTCCAGCAATATAGTTTTACCACTGCCGTTCGCCCCTGCTATAACCCAATATTCGTTCGGTTTTATAGTCCAGTTGAAAGTCTCAAATAAACGCTTGCCGTTTTTTACAACCTCTACATTCCTCAATTCTATCATGGAAGCAAAACTAATCGCCCTTTCGAAAATAGAAAGAATTATAGCGCATTAATCCATGAAAATGCAGGCACACAAATTTAGAATATACGTATACTACATACTATAGATTATGAAATAACCCTGTAGGATATAGAGTATATAAAACTATAAATGCAAACGAAATACGGTTTTGTGGTATCAGCAATTCAAATGCTGTTATAACAGATGAATAACTTATGAAAGCTTCTTCACAAGCTTGTCATAAAATACTAAATTGACCACGCTCTTACCGTTACCCCTACCAGTCATGGAAAACGAAAAACTGGAGTTCTTTAAACTTGATGAGATAGACCGCAAAGTTTTACTTTGGCTTCTTGCGCATGTCCCTCAAAAATCCGTTACAGCCTGGATTGACTATATAGCCAGCGAATACCGTCTGGGCAAATCAATTCACATTAATCCCGATTTACTCTTGGCCGAAATGCAGGACGAAATACTGCAAAAGCCCGATGAACTATAGCGGTTCTTGTTACATCGTTTTAAAATCATTTTAGCATCACGGATCAACTGACATAGTGTTGTCACGAGGTGAGATTCACTTTGTGTAAAAACAAAGTATGGAAAAGTTAGACCTCACCAAAAAGTATAAGTCTTATTATACTGCCAGAACGGAACCTGAAATTATAGAGCTGCCAGCCGTAACGTACCTGACGCTAACCGGTAAAGGAGATCCGTCTTCACGCGCGTTCGCGGAAAAACTGGAAACACTATACCCGGTAGCGTATGCTATAAAATTTATGGCAAAAGCAACGGCACACGATTTTACAGTGCCCAAACTCGAAGGGCTATGGTGGTTTGATGACGAACGCTTCGGCACACTCACCATGGAAGAAGCTCCCCTGCGTATACCTCGTGACGAATGGCACTGGCGCTTACTGATACGCATGCCCGACTTCATTACGGAAGCTATGGTAGCTGAAGCAAAAGCAACAGTACTAAAGAAGAAAAATATACCACTTGTAGCGGAAACGTCTCTATATACTTTAACGGAAGGCAAAGTACTTCAAATGCTGCACGTGGGGCCGTTTGATCGCGAGCCCGAAACGCTTCTGCAGATGCAAAAGTTTAGCGAGAAACATAACCTGAAGAAGAACGGTCTCCACCACGAAATATACCTTTCCGATTTCAGAAAGACTGCTCCTGAAAAACTTAAAACCATTTTACGGGAGCCAGTGAAATAATATAGTATATATTTTTCCCGCAGAATATCGCTGATGGACGCAGAGTTTAAATGCATTTTTTTCTGCGTAAATCCGCGTATTCTGCGGGAATGAATTTTTCTACACCGTTTTATGCTCAATAAAATTCAGGCAGGTAGCTATAACTTCCTCATCGCGAAGAATACGTGTATGTCCTAACGTAGAAGTAATTTTAACGGTAGCCCGCGGATATGCTTCAACGAGTCGCTGGGCATTTTGGATCGAAGCTTCTTTGTCATGTTCATCGTGAATGATGAGCCAGTCTATATTCTGATCAAGCTTCTGTGCAAAGTGTGATGCCATTAATTCATGGAATGGTCGTTGAAATGTTTTCAGGATATGAGCCTTCAACTTTTCTTCGGCCTTTACTGAACCATTAATGCGTAATGCAAATTCATGTATAATCTCATCACCAATGGAAGGCGTGGCGATGGTAATTACGGTTTGTGTTTTTATACCTTCAGACAATGCAAATATAGCGGCAGCCCCGCCTATGGAATGTGCTACAACAGCATGAAAACCTCCCGCTCTTTTTTCTAGTTGAAGAATAGCGTCTTTGAACTGAAAGATATTCGTTCGCTTGCCCTTTGAGTTGCCATGAGCCGGAGCATCAAAGGCAACTACCTGGTAGCCACGATCGGTTAAGTATGGAACAAAACTTCTGAACTGCGATGCACGACCTGCCCAACCATGTACAAGTAAAATGACAGGGCCGCTTCCCCAGGTATATACTTCTGTTTTCACATCTGCTATATATAACATTGAGCGCTGTGCATGCTGCAACACCTCGCGTTCAGCGGATGGTATAGTATACCGCGGTGGACTAAAGAACAATTTTACAAACCAGTTGTGTGCATAGCGAGGTGCGATCATCTCCAATCGCGGTAACGTCCACCGGATAAAGCGTATAGCCAGGGGGATGTGAAACTTCTTTTTGGAAGATGCAGCTGCAGGATGTTTTACCACGGTAGTATTCATCACGGTCTCCATACATTAGATGATTTTGAGTTTTACAATAACACCTTTCGTTTTATTGTGAATGGTACAATTCATAATGACCTGGTATGTACCCGGAGTTACCTGCGGTGTAGTGGAAATGACAGCCGCATAATCTGATTCGTTCTGTTCATCATACCGAATCGTTATACCTTCCGGCAGCGATGATGCAACCCGAAACGATGCTTCTGATTTCTGAAAGTTTTTTGAGCGCATAATCTGCAGATTTACTTGGCCCGTGCTGCCGGCAGTAATATCTACGGTCTGGGCATCGGCCTGTACGATGAATTCTTTTTTAGGTATTTCTACACTGCTCTGCGCTTTCATACAGAGCGAGGCAACGCTAAGCAACATTATTAGTCCAACCTGTTTCATAATCTTTTTTGTTTAAGCATTTAGAAATTTGATTTCGTACAACGAAGGTATAGCGTAGAGTATAGTCGACTGTCAAGAGGAAATGCATGGTTTATTTTCGAAGGATGTATTAATTTTAAAGTATCAACCACAACCATAGAGTATACTCTACACTCGTTAAACAGTTGCTTATGCTGATTGGTGAACTTGCACAAAAGACGAATCTATCCAGGCACACGATCCGGTTCTATGAGAAACTCGGGTTGATACAAGTGCCTGAGCAATCGAGACGTAAAAACAATTACAAGGAGTATCCGGAAGAAACGCTGAGTCGCATTACAGCCATCAAGGAAATTACAGCTCGCGGATTTACGCTGAAAGAAGCGCGCGGCATCATCACCCTGATAAACGATGGTTCACTGGACCCACAACGTGCCAAGAAGTACCTGGAGAAAAAACTCAGGCTAATCCAAAAACAAATGGACGACCTGGCGCGTACAAAAAATAATTTACTGATCATGATCGATCAGTGTGACACGGGGGCCTGTGATGTAACACGATTGGTGCGCGGCAAAGTAAACGGTGCGAAGAAGGAGAAATAAAAAGCCAGCCTGCTCTGGAACAGACTGGCCTCACAACTTGAGGATGGGCTCCCTGCGTTATTTCTTTTCACACTCGCGTGTAAAACTCACAAACTCTTTCCATTCTTCTACGGAAGGAACTCCTTCCTGGAATATGGTCATTAACTGATTCGCGATCTCAGGCTGCAGGTGCAATGCTTCGATAATCGTCATCATAAATTCCGTTTCATACTCCGTAACTTCATTATCGATGTGCACGATCTGCATGAGATCGTATACCAGATCCATCCGGTTGTTCATTGATTCAGGCAGAAACATCTCACAGTTCCCTGGACTTTCAACCAGTTCGCTTACCTGCCACACTTTCATGCCGCGCTTCATACCGATCTTATGGATCAGGTTTCTTTCTGCTTCATCAAGCTTTCCGTCCAGGGAAGCCAGACAGATCAGGTTACGCATATAATTACGCTTGTAACTTGATCGTTGATGCTCAAAAAAAGTCGTCATAGCGAATGAATCTTACCTCGGCATTTACAAATGCAGGTCCAGAATGATGACACGCTTACGTGCTAACCATATATTTTTTCGAATACTTTGTTTTTGTCTCAAAATCAAAGATTACAACGGTGCACGTAGCACAGCATTCAGAAGTGCATGGCATGGTATATATTCAAAATGGGAATTACTTTTCTAAAAATATACCATCTCGTAAATTATCTGAGCAAGTCTGTGAGTGTTTTGGTGATGCCTCTTCGTGAGTATTCGGTGAAGCCCGCAGGTTGAGCGACTGACTTGCCTTGTTGCCATGTCTCAAATTTCTGAAGCAGGAATGTCTTTATAGCTTCAGTCTTTTCACCATCGATCATCACACCGGCTCCGGTAGTCTTCAGCAATGCAGCAGCATCACCGTGTTCCGGACCAACGCCTAAGACGGGAAGTCCCGTAGCGAGGTACTCGAATAACTTTCCGGGTAAAAATCCTTCTCCGTCTTTATAGCCCGTCAGCACCAGCAAGAGTATAGCAGACTCACCATAACATTTCATCAGCTGCTTGTGTGGAATGGTAGCGGTAAACGTGGTGATACCTTTCATCACATCATCTCTTACAACAAACGCACGAAAATCAGGATGTACTTCACCTACAAAATCAACCTGCACGGCTGAGGCAAATGCAGCATGCTCCTGAGACAATGCTTTTACCGCGAGCATAAACGGACGCGGATCGCATTTCTCATTTACTATACCTGCATGACGAATAATAAACCGCTCGTGCTTTTGTACCACGAGATTTTTAAAATCATCTTCATCAAAACCATTGGTGAGTAACTGTACTTTTCTTCCCGACAACTTTTCAAACTTGCGCACATAGAATGGTGTGATCGTAATTACTTCATCGGCTGTGCGCATTACCTGTGCCTCGAGTTTCTTGTGAAAACTGCGCGCGATCGAACCGACCATGAGACTATCCAGCAACCCCCAATCGCTCCATGGATCGCGAAAATCTGCAAACCATTTTAGAGTCGGTTGCTTTTGCTTCAGCTTTAGTCCGATGAGGTGAACACTGTGTGGTGGACCTGTAGTGATGATAGTATGTATATCATTTTCCTGCAGGTAACGCAGCAGAAATTTTACAGAAGGTTTTACCCAGAACACACGCGGATCAGGTATAAAAAAATTTCCGCGTATCCATGTACTAATCTTCTGAAAGAGTGATTTCTTCTCGCCTGATACAAGATCCGTTGGCTTGGCTGATTTTTTACTACCACCCAGCAATCCGGATAGCTTAAAGAATGCTTCGTACGGTTCCCATATCGGAAAGTGAATGACATTGGCTTCGGCCGGTATATCTTTCAGCAACGATTCATCGCGAATGGCAAACGATGGATTCTCCGGAGTAAATACATACGGCTTCCATCCGAAAGAAGGCAAATACTTCACAAACTTCAGCCAGCGTTGCACACCACTTCCTCCGCTCGGTGGCCAGTAATAGGTTATGATCAATACTTTCTTTTCCATGTAACTTCCGGAACGTGTGCTTTA
>CAMLLI010000134.1 GCA_946480685.1 uncultured Flammeovirgaceae bacterium
AGTGGATATGATGCGTAGGGAATTAATGTATACAAATAATTATGAAAAGAAGAGGTCGCTTTTATATAGGCGACCTCTTCTTTTATACAACTATATATATACTACCATCCCGGATTCTGCTCCGCTTGTTTTTCTTCTGCGGTTAACGGGCGACCATCTTTTTGAATGGTATCAAGATGTCCTTGTGGTATAGGGCGTAACAAGTGTTTTTCACTAACGTTCGGTGCTGCTTCGGGGTTGAAGGCTTTCACACGCTCGACTAGTGTTTTCGTGCGTGCAAGATCTACCCAGCGGTGGAATTCTCCCATGAGTTCGCGGGCGCGTTCATTCAGTACGAAGTGAATGAACAGTTGCTCTTTGGAAGTTACCGATGCCGGGTATAATTCGTTGGCAGCTTCGGGTGTGCCGGATGTAAAATGATTTTCGGTTGCTTCCATGGCTGCCTCCGTGCTGATCGTTTCGCCCCACGTAACATTTTCTGCGAGGTAGTATACATTGTTACGTGCTTCACCGCCTTTGTAAGCAGCACGCTTGCGCAACGTGTTAATATACTCGAGTGCTTTGGTATACTCGCCTTTACGACCGTATGCTTCGGCTGCAATCAGGTATGTTTCACCCAGGCGCGCCAATATACCATCGCGTGTACCTTTTTGATCCGATACATTCTGACGGAACGGATCTATATATTTGGACAACGATGGATATACACTCAGATTCCAGTTGGTAACTTGTTTGCCGGTGCCATCATCGAAGTAACGGATCTTGAAAGTCTTTGCGGCCCGTGTTATATACTGTTGATCGAAGCGATCATCAGTTTTCGAGTTCACAATATAAATAGCCGAAGTATCGCCAACGTTGAATTTGTTTTTACCTACCAGGTCGGGGCTGGGAGCATCTGCGGCAATCCATTTCGGTAGTGTAGCTGCATTGTTTGCGATATAGGCAGTTTTGAAACTCTTGTAAAAACGTGAGTCGTTCTTGCGGTCATATATATCCATCGCATAGTCTGTGGGACGTAAGCGCTGGAATTCGCGACCGTTAGCCACATCGCGAATCATACCCGGTAAATTCTGGTATATAGAAAGGAAATACAGGTGTGTCTGATTCCCGAAACGACCTAACTGACTTTGTGTATTATCAAACTGCGAAGCGAGAATGATCTCTGCGTTTTGTTCATTCGGTCC
Source organism: uncultured Flammeovirgaceae bacterium (assembly GCA_946480685.1). The sequence goes on from CAMLLI010000134.1 coordinate 1,185, forward strand.
ATTCACGGCAGTATACTTGAAGAGATCGTTATAGTCTGTTGCCAGCTTACGCGTTGAGTTTGAAATTACCTGGTCTGCATAATATATGGCACTGTCCAGGTCGGTTGACTTGCTGAAGCCTGCGTACAATTCACTGGCACGGGTGAGGTAAGCTTTTGCCAGGAAGTGATGCGCTGCATATTTAGCGATACGTCCGTTCTGTGCACCTGCTGTTGGTAACAGATCAGCAGAACGTCTCAGGTCTGCAATTACTCTTTTGAAAACATCTTCTGCAGATGAGCGCGAGAACTCGAGCTCCAGCCCCTCCGTTGGTTCAAGCTTGATCGGTACACCGCCAAACTGAGTAACCAGGTTGAAGTAACTGAAGCCGCGAATGAAGTATACTTCTCCTAAACGCGTATTCATTTTTTCGCCAGTCAGTACGGAAGGTATATTTACAATACCGCGGTTACACAGGTTGATCTGTCCATACATCGCATTCCAGTGTTGTGCTAATATAGTAGTGTTGGTTGGATCGAGTGTGGCTACATAGGTGTTCCAGATTACGAAGTCAGTTCCGCCACCATTGGTAAATTCATCCGTACCATAGTTGGTCATGGCGTATGCCCATTCATAGTTGTGGTGGAAGCGTAGTCCTTCGTATGCACCGTTGACCAATGCATCGAGTCCGTCTTCTGTCTTATAGTAATCCTGTGTCAGGGTTGCTACCATTTCTTCCTGCAGAAAATCGGAGCAGGAGAGGAAGCACACTGAAAGAGCCAGGGTAAATATTATCTTTTTCATAGTTCTTAATAATTGTAAGTTATAGATCCGTTCATCTTTACTCACTTCCCGTCAGAAGGATACATTCAACCCGAATACAAGGCTTCGCGATGATATACCGGAGTTGATGTCCGGATCGATGAACGAAGTTTTGGAATGCAGGAACGGATTCATTAATTGTCCATAGAGTCTCAGTTCGCTGATGTGTATTTTTTCCAGCATGCTATGCGGGAATACATAGGCGAGTGATATATAGCGGACTTTTACAAAGGAACCGTTCTGATAGTTCATCGCGCTATAGTGTACCGGTACACCACCGTTGCTATAGTCAGCGCGCGGATAGGCGTTGGTAGGATTCTCCGGAGTCCAGTAATCAACTTTACGGGCGGAGTAACGTCCCTGCATATCTACGGCACCACCTTCGATCATGGCTCCCCAGCGTGCATAGACAAATGCACTTAACTCCCAGTTCTTATAGCTGAACGTGTTCGTTATACCTCCGTTCCACTGCGGGTTGTTGGTGCCGAGGATCTGGCGATCGTTATTCTGATCGATCTTGTAGTCACCATTCACATCTTCTACCCGTATATCACCGGCTTTGTAAGTAGCACCGTTCTCGTTGAACTTCGTCATCTCTTCTGCATCATCCGTCTGCCAGATGCCGATCTTCTTATAGTCATAGTATACCTGTAGCGGCTCACCAATAAACCACGCCTTCGCGATGTCATCGAACTTGCCATTATAGAGTTCTATAATTTCTCCGCGGTTGCGTGTAAACGTTACGTTGCTTGCCCATTTAAAATTACCCTGATCGATATTGATCGTTGATAAGGATACTTCAATACCTCTGTTCTGTGTTTTACCAACGTTGAAGTTTATACCTCCGTAACCTGTAACGTATGGCGTGGAGCGCGACATCAGCAGATCGTAGGTATCCGCTATATAATAGTCGATGGAACCCGTAACACGATCATTGAACAAACCGAAGTCAACACCGAAGTTCCATTGCTTTGTCTTTTCCCAACCCAGATCAGGGTTCGGTATAGATCCCTGTTCATCGGCTGCAGCTTTCGGATTGGAAGGTACATATCCGTTAGAGGCGGTACTTCCGAATACATAGGGTACTTGCAATAAACCTCCTGCTGTATTGTACGGATCAACTGCTGCATTACCAACGGTTCCCATACCAACGCGTGGTTTAAGTTCGCTGATCCAGTCAACACCTTGCAGAAATGATTCTTCATTCATCTTCCATGCTAAAGCGAACGAAGGGAAGAAGTCCCATTTGTTACCATTCGCCAATACAGAAGCACCATCCCAACGACCAGACACTGTGAGTAAATATTTATCGCGGAAGCTATAATTAACACGTCCCATATAGGACATGAGTGTACGCTTTGAATAGCTGGAACCCCAGCCATCCAATGCACCTTTGGTAGTGGATCTTAAATTATACCATAACTGACTGTTATAGGGAAGACTTGTTGCTGTCATGTCTGATCCTTCCTGTCTCCATAGTGAAGAACTCTGCAGCAGCGTTAAGCCGAGTTTATGATCACCAAATGTTTTATCATAGAATAGCAAATTCTCCCAGGTCCATGATACTTGTTGATCTTGTCTGTAGCGTGCATAGTTTGTAGATGAAGGTGCTCCGCCACCGCGCAGAATAGATTCTCTGAACTGGAACTCTCCGTTTTTATAGTTACGCAAATCAGGACCAAAGTTTGTGCGAAAGCGTAAACCTTCCGCCAGCTTCGCTTCTGCAAAGAAACTTCCCAAAATACGCAAGGTGCTGCGTTCATTGATAACGTATTCATCTTCCCGTATCGGGTTAACGATATTGATATCGCCACCGGGATAATATATATAGTTACCAGCTGTGTCGTACGGCACTGCGAACGGTAACATACCTTTCGCTGCTTCATAAATGGTGCGTGCTGCACGCGAGCCCGAGCCGGCATAACCATAGTTTTGTATAGAATACGTTGTTGCCATAGAAGCACCAAACGTCAACCAGTCAACAGCGCGGATCTCTAAATTTACTCTTCCGGTATAGCGTTTGTAGTCTTGCCCTTTGCTGGTACCGGATTGGTTGAGATAGCCTCCCGAGAAGAAAGCTTTCACACGATCTGTACCCATGCTTACGTTTACGTTGTGATCTTGTGTAACACCGGTTTGATTTACATAGTCTGTCCAATCTGTTGTAGGCACTTTGCCGGCATCATATATAGGTACTTCGGTTACACCCCACTTCGCTTGTTCTTCCGCGGTGGCAGGACGCATGGCTGGAACTAAATTGTCTTTGTCTACCCAGGTATATCCGGCTGCTATAGATTCCCAGGCAAATGCATCTGCACCGAGTATACGTTTGTCGTCAACGGGATTCGGATAGGGTGTTGAATATTTTGTAGTACCCGTAACGGAGCGATAGGCATTTCTTCTATACTCAGCGTACTCACCTGCATTGAACATATCTTGCAGATCGTTGATGCGCTCGAAATATACCGAACCTGCATAGCTCACCTGTGCTTTGCCCGCTTTCCCTTTTTTGGTCGTTACGAGTATAACCCCGTTGGCAGCACGCGATCCATATATAGCAGAAGCCGAAGCATCTTTCAGGACTTCGATCGATTCAATGTCGGTCGGGTTGATAGCATCTATACCGCCCGATTGCATCGGTATACCATCCACTACATAGAGCGGATCATTGGTGGCCAGGAGTGAACGTGTTCCGCGGATGCGAATGGTTCCCAGTTCACCGGGGCGTGCGTTCGAAGTAACATCTATACCGGCTGCGCGACCTTGCAGGGCCTGCAGTGTATTTTGTACAGGCATAGCTACAATCTGATCGGAAGTCATTTTTACAACGGACCCGGTAACATCACTTTTCTTTACCGTTCCATATCCTACCACGACAACTTCGGCCAGTGATGTAACATCGACTTCCAGTGTTACATCAATAACCGATTGAGCACCGATCGGAATCTCGCGTGCTGCATATCCGATGGCACTGACTACAAGCGTGGCATCGGCTGCCGATACTTCGAGTGAGTAATTGCCCTCGCTGTCAGTAACGGTACCGGTACTGGTACCTTTTACAATCACGTTGGCACCGGGAAATCCGAGGCCGTCATCAGCAGAGACGACTTTACCACGGATGATCCGTTGCTGGAGTGCATCGTGATTGTTCGTGCTGTGAGCATACAACGGTATGCCTGCCAGCAGGATCATTCCTGCTATACTCCACAGCAGAAATTTTGTGCTTCCAGATAGAATTTGATGCATAGTTAAAATTGTTTTTCGATGGTTAGCGATTTAGGTCATGTATGCGCAATCGATTGCGCAATAAACATAAAATTATCCCGCTCAATACGCCTCACTGTCCTGCACTATACCGTTTGAAATTGGCGGGATCGCACTTTTAGTAGAAACGGAGGGTACCTGTACTGTGCTGTGCCGGAAGGTTTTCAGCGCGAAATGCGCGCTTCATTTGCCGGGCACGCTTTTTTGATTACCATAGAGAAAAGCGTATGCAGAATATATTGTATAACCTCAACAGTGTTGAAGAGTCCTATGGGGAAAGTACACTCACTGGAGTCGTTCAGATACACGAGCGCATCGCAGATATAGCGATGTATATAGATTTGAATTCAGGTTACCTGAATGACTATGAAAAAGAGGAAACGAAAGATCGGGTGAACAAACTCATCGATCTGAATCGTAAAATTCGTGCGGAGCTGGAGAAGCAGGAGGAAGATTTGATGACGGCTGCTTCGAAGTTGATGCCGTTGGTGAAGAGTTAACTGTTAATACAAAATCCAATTTCACGAAGGAGACACGAGGTTCACAAAGTATATAATTACTTCGTGGGCCTCTGTGTCTCCTTTGCATTCTCCGTGCAATGGATTATTTACTTCCACTGCAAGGCAGGGAAGATATAGGGCTTCGCCACCCGTCCGTAACTTGTGCCGGATTTGGACAGCGGCCCGTAAAATACAGCATACCCGGCATCGTCCGATGAGAATGAACCGGTAGCCGAGTCGTTGCTATAGACTGCACCGTTAATATTTATTTTATAGTCAACACTGCTGCTGCCTTTATTATAAGCTACTACAATATAATAGTCACCATCGGGAGCAGCGGAAGATAACATCAGCGATTCAAATCCTGATTCATTTTCTGATCCGTCATAGATATCGAAATCAGTAATCGTCTCGTCATTGATCTCTACGTTGTTGGCTATATATAGGTTCAGGTCTTCGTCATCAATATCATCAGCACCACCGGAGCCCCATGTGAGATCGATCTGCACATCATTGTTGGTCGGTGCTGTATCGTTGTCGTTTATGGTGAGGGTAAATATATTCCGGGTTGTATCGGAGCTGAGTTCTATACCATTTCCAGCCGCGGTAAGCGTTACAAGTACCGATTCGGTTGATTCAATGATGGCTTCATCCAGTACCTGTATACTAATGGTTGCGGTGCTTGCGCCAGCTGCAATGGTTACGGGGGAACTTGTTAAAAGTTTATAGTCGCCATTCAGTGATGCTGTGCCTGAGAGTTCGAAGTATAGCTGCGTAGATGAACTCACGGTTTTTCCCAATGAAATAGAAACCTTCTGTGTGCCGGCATTCTCTTCTACGGTTTGCTCTGTTGCATCCAGTGTAACAGTGGCGGAGCTGTCATCATCATCGCTGCCACAGGCCTGTAACAGAAGTATCATTATCCCTGCGATATACTTTGCTATTTTCATGTTGTCTTATTTTGATAGCAAAGGTGAACGAATGATCTTTCATCCATTCATAAAAATATACCAGCCCGTGTATTTTATAGGCTACATGAAATTTTAATGCTATATCTTAACGCGGAAAGTTCAAGGCACCGCTATAGCTTACACACCACTCGTGTTGCTACGATATACTATACTTTGATGACTATCGCTGCGTTTACGGCGATCAGCGTGTATACCTTAAGATGTCAACGCAGTCGTTCGGGATTATCTTTCAGAAAAGATTCCCACGATTTTGATTTTGACGCTACATTTCCTTTCTGAAAATGATGGCATACGGCAACGGCCAGGGCATCGGTGGCATCCAGCAGCTTGGGTAATTCTTTAATAGTGAACAACGTCATCAACATGCGCGCAACCTGTTCCTTGGATGCATTACCATTGCCGGTGACAGACTGCTTTACTTTTTTAGGTGCATATTCAACAATGGGTATATCACGCGAAAGCGCTGCCGACATAGCAACTCCCTGGGCGCGGCCGAGCTTCAGCATGGACTGAACGTTTTTGCCAAAGAAAGGAGCTTCCAGGGCAACCTCATCAGGCGCGTACTCATCAATGAGGCTCAGCACGCGATCGAAGATTTTCTTCAGCTTTAACTCATGCCCCTCGTACTTGCTCAGGTGAATAACGCCATATTGAAGCAGCGTAAGTTTGGTACCGCGCACTTCAATCAATCCGTATCCCATAATATTGGTACCCGGATCGAGCCCGAGGATAACTTTTCCCTTTACAATTTTTCCCACGGGCACAAGATAGGTAGCATCGGGAAATTTTTGAAATTGCAGCCGTGCTTTACCTTCTTGTTTTATTCGGTTGCAGTTATGCCGTGGGTGTGCTCGTATTGTGGCGGGCATGGTCCAATCTCCGTACGGTACAATCTGAAGAACAGCACGCAGCACCGTTTATAACCGTATTGATCGCGGCCCGTAACGAAGCAAAAAATATAGGTGCTCTGCTTGAAGATCTGTCGCGACAAAATTATTCATCGTATGAAGTCATTATCGTGGATGATCATTCCGAAGACAACACCGTGGAAATAGCAGCGCGCTTTGCAAGTGAGTATACTTCGTTCCAAATTATCCGCAGCGCCCAGGCAGGTAAGAAGCTGGCATTAACGGAAGGTGTGAGACATGCGCAAGGTTCCATCATTGTCGCTACGGATGCTGACTGTCGCGTGCCGGCACAATGGCTTTCTGCCATCGCTATATATTTTACACAGCCGAAAGTAAAGATGGTTTTTGGTGGTGTGCGAATGCAGCAGCGAAATTTCTTTCACGACCTGCAGGCGATTGAGTTCAGCAGTCTCATCGGGTCTGGTGCAGCAACCGCTGCAATGTGTTATCCCACCCTGTGCAACGGAGCAAATATAGCATATCGTAAAGCTGTGTTTGAAGAAGTGAATGGATATACCGGCAACGCACATGTACCTTCCGGTGACGATGAGTTTCTGATGCGCAAGATCAAAGCGATGTACCCGGATGGTATATATTTTATGAGTGACGGAGACAGTGTGGTGGCAACTCAACCGAATGAGACAGCCGGTGCATTTATAAGACAACGACTTCGATGGGCAGGCAAGTGGCGCTATAATACATCAACCTATACCATGCTGCTGGCTATTTATATTTTTTCTATACAAGTGATGACGTTGCTGTGCTGGGGACTCTTGTT
>CAMLLI010000135.1 GCA_946480685.1 uncultured Flammeovirgaceae bacterium
GGGTACTGCCAATACCATATTCGGAAACATTTATACCACTGGCATCGTGAAGCCTTGCCAGCAGTGTTGCATCCGGACTAACTATACCACCATTCATAAAGGTTGTGTCGTTCATGTAAAGCGCTATAGCAGGCGCAGTGTTATCGCTTGCCGGATTCTTTTCACTGCCGCCAACTTTAAAGTCAGATGTAGCCCCGGCTGCATCCTGCGTTTTAGCAGAGTCTGCTGCATATAAACTTAATTTACCGGAAGCAATTTCGTACGCCATGTTTTTGGTAACGACAAACTGAAATTCAAATACACCATTCTTTATCGATGCCTTACCTCTGTATAAAATGTTGTGCCACTCATTGTAGTGGAAAGCCGGATTGTTTTTCCCGATCGTTACAAATTCACTTTGCTTATCGAACAATGTTGCTTCCAGTGTGCCTTGGAAATCATCTACACGGCTGCCATTTTCACGGATAACTTCGCCTTTGATAATTGCAGTGGACAGTGCCTTTAAGGTATCAGAACCGGAAGCTGTTTTTATATCGGTAACGCGAACAGCAAGCGAAGGTATAGCAAGGGTAAGGGAAGGATCACCCAGCAATGAAAAGTTACGATTGCCAACACCGCTGATGCTGTTGTTTTTGGTTCTGCGAAAAATTTCTCCGACAGGAAGATACTGTCCTGATTCTTTTTCAAGCAGCGCTTCGTAAAATGCTTTGTTCAATTCGAAGTTGGTGAATGAATATACCGGTCTGGCGGTTGTCACAAGACCTATAGCCCCTCCGTTAGCATGCAATACACTTAGTTCTGCACTTGATATTTGTGCCGGATCATCCTGCCTGCCAAACTCGCAGGTAGCAGTTACCAGGAATGGGTAGCGTGTATTCTCCAACTCGTCAATATTGAAGTTGGTAAATACTTGCTCATCGGCCCATACACGCTCGTTGCCGTGGCCGGTATAATTTATGATCAGTGCTCCCCGATCAAAGTTATCAAGGATGTCGTTGGTTGCTTCGGGTATAGATTCACCGTTGGGCTTTACAGTTTTGGTATAGGTGCCGAGAAAAAATTTCTTGGTGTTCAATCCTGCTGTTGCTGCTTCGAGTGAGTTGGCCAGTGTATTAGCTTGCGACTGATGGGCCGTGGTATAGGAATCGGAGTTACTGCCATCATCAGCAACAAACACAATGTTCTTTCTCCACGAGCCATACGTTTTTTTATTTGTGTCGTAATCGATGATCTTGTCGATAACATTTTTAGCTTCTTCTATAGTCTTTACCGGTAAACGTCCTACACCAATTTCAAGTGTGTGACTTTCCGGAGTTATACCTTCTCCCCAGTTGCCATCGGCATTCTCCAGGAATCCAAAATAATCATCAGAAGAGTATGTCTCGAGAGGTGTAAGCGAGTTACGCGACTCGTATGTTGCTACAAAGTTTGTGTTGCTTGTTACGCGATTTTTATAGTCGTACGATGCTTTGCCTACCAATAGTAATGCTTTTAGTGTCGATGTGTTCTTTTTGTAAAGATGCCTTGCGAAATCACGTATAGCAGAAACATCCTGCCGGCCGGAAGAAAATTCATTATATACTTCATCGGTAGTTATCACGGCTGTTGTCCAGCCGATATGTGCTTCGCGATGCGCGGCAAGTCTTAATGCTTCTTCTTTAAAATCAGGATGCGTAACGATAATCAGGTTGGGTGTTGCTAAGCCGTGCAGGTTCTGGTTGGATATAGTGCCCACCAGTTGGGGTGCCGGTATATCATTGTTGAACACAATGAATTCTTTTAACGATTCTGTATCAACTGAAAAAATCGCCTGTGATGACTGAAGCGTATGCTGTTGTATAGCGGGGGTATACGGATCGGTAATGTTCCAGATGGTAACGTTGCTTGCATCTGCTATGGCAAAAGTAGAGGTTGTATTGTTTAAGCTGGTGTGTGAACGAAATATAGTCTGGTTGCTATAGAGGGCGAGTTTACGTTCAACATTCAATAAAAAGAAATCGAGGTAGCCGGCTCCGCTTCCACTTTTGGTATAGGTATATTTTATCTCCTGGTTGGTGGTGGCAGAGGCACTTACCGTGGAGGAATTAATGGAAATCGTATCGCGATCGTGGATACCTTTTATACTATACTGCGAATCGGAAATTGCTGCGATGGTTTGCTGAACGATTGGTGTGTTGTTCCACGTCATCTGGAATGATGAACTCTTGGTGGATTGTCCCATTACATCCGACACAACGGTGATGAGCGAATTGTCAACGATACCTGCAATGGAAGCAGTATAACTTTGCTGATCGAGTGTTAATCGTTCAAACCATTCTCGACCAGATTCAAGTTCATTATAACTATCAACCTCGTGATAAAAGTAGTCATTGAACGTTTGGATAGTCGGATAGCTGCCGGCTACCGAAGCAGTTGATGCCACACGTTTCCCGTTATCATTGCTGACGGTAACAAAGTAAAAATTCTGCGTGCTATACAGATTGCTTTCGTATCGGAATATACTTCGCTGCACATCGTATTGTACCAGGTCTGGACCTTCAGCATACCAGAGAATATAATCTCCGGAATTAAATACACCATCTTCTTCTCCGTAAACATAAATGGCGTTCTCCGTGAGTCCATCGGGCCTTGGTGTTGCATTGGCCTGCGGAAGCATACCGCCTTCGTTGCCGAATATTTTTATTTTGCGCGGGTCGATGCTGCCCGCATCGAAACCCATTTTCTTAAAGTCGTTGTAGGAAATTCTGTATACGCCATTTTTCTCTACGGCTACCTTATACCATTTTCCTGTGCTCAATACAGACGACTGCGCTTTTGCTTTTATACCAAAAACAAAAAGCAGCAGAGCAAACAGGATCGTAGTACAAAGTCTCAAGCGCTGAAAAAGTTATACCGAATTCTTTTTTGAAAAGGCTTTGACCCCTAACGAAAGTCCGATGTATAAAAGTATGATAAAGGGTATTGCCGTTACCTGAAATAAAGCCAATAATAATACGGCCAGCAGAAGGAAGGTAAACCTGATCTTGTTATCGGCCCAGGTAAAATTTTTGAATTTCAACGCGAAGATCTCGATGCGCGAAACCAGCAGCAACGAAAACACCAACGTGATGGCTACCAGCAGCCAGGGTTGGTAAAGCCAAGCACCCATGGCGGGCGGTAACAGCGGTAATGATGTGATGAAAAGCGTGTTCGCTGGTGTGTTCAATCCTTTAAATGAATCTGTTTGTGTCTCATCAATGTTGAAGATCGCCAAACGCAGTGCTGAAAACGCAGCGATTGTAAAACCGATATACGGAAGCACTTCACTGGTGCTATGTTCGCCTATCAGTTTATACATAACCAGCGCAGGCAATACACCGAAGCTTACCACATCAGCAAGCGAATCGAGTTCTTTACCGATAGGCGAACTTACTTTGAGCAGGCGAGCAACAAAGCCATCGAAGTAATCAAATAATCCTGCTGCCCATACAAAGTATGCTGCGGGCACTCCGCGGTTTTCAAGTAAGAACACAATGCCTAAACATCCGCAGATAAGGTTGCAACATGTAAGAAAGTTGGGGAGATGACGGATCATAAATTCAAATCACAGTTCAAAATATAAAAAGCCGGTGGCGGCAAATCAAATGTAGCGATTTTGTTATTGGGGAATTGTTACGAAAATGCACTACGCTATGGCAATGCACAAAAGGGATTGGTTTTCTTTTCGTAGCCAATGGTGGTTTCGGGCCCGTGTCCGGGATATACCGTTACCTCATCCGGAAGCGTGAAGAACTTTTGTTGAATGCTGTTGATCAGTGTGTCATAATTACCTCCCGGTAAATCGGTTCGGCCAATGCTGTTGTAAAAAAGTACATCACCACCAATAAGCGTTTTGGATGCTGCATGGTAAAAGGCAATGTGCCCCGGAGCATGGCCCGGTACAAACAAAATATCGAGTGATTGATTGCCGAATGTTACAGGATCGCCTTCCTTCAGGTATATATCTGGCTCGGCTTCCTGGTATTGAAAGAAACCGTAATGCGGAGCGTATACTTTTACGGCCTTTAATGTCGCAGCATCCTGCTCGTGAATATAGAGCTTTGTTTTATACGTTTCTTTTACAAATGCATTGCCCAGTACATGATCAACATGACCATGCGTATTGAGAAGCTTTACCACCTTGAGTTCATTCGTTTCTATAAAATCCGCGAGGTCATACTGCTCTTCCCGTTCATAACATCCGGGATCAATGATTACACATTCCTTCGTCTCATCGAACAACACGTACGTATTTTCCTGCAAAGGATTAAAAACAAAACTCTGTAGCTGAAGCATGCGTCAAAAATAGTCGGGAAAATTTCAGAAGGCCAATTATTTTATTTTCATTTTTACCCTTCAGTAATTATTTACGTGCGCATAGTCGATTACATTATCGTTGGTCAGGGGCTGGCAGGTTCTGCAGTAGCCATTCAGTTGCTTACACGCGGAAAGAAAATAGTGGTGATTGATGAGCCGGAGAATAACAGTTCATCGCGCGTGGCTGCCGGTTTGTTCAACCCGGTTACCGGAAAAAAAATGGTGAAGACGTGGATGGCCGATACGATCTTTCCTTATCTCCATGACTTTTATACAAACGCTGAGAAAATCACAGGAGAAAAATTTTTCTTCCCGATGCCCTTGTATCGTCCATTTCTTTCCATTGAAGAACAGAACGAATGGATGGGACGAAGCGCTGATCCGTTGTTCGTTCCCTATATCGAAAAAATTTTTACATCGAGTGCTTTTGGACAAGTAAAGGATTCGTTCGGAGGATTGTTACTCCGCCAATGTGGCTACCTGAATACGACACGTTATGTTGATGCCGTGCGACAATGGATTCAGAAAGAAGCAACGTTGTTAACCGAACCGTTGCGCGATGAAGAACTCGTTGTAAAAGATGACCGCGTGATTTACCGCGACTTCGAAGCTTCGAAGATTATTTTTTGCAACGGCACAAGAAGCAATGCGTGGTTTAACTGGTTGCCGATACGACCGCTAAAAGGAGAAACAATTCTGGTGCAAACAGCCTTCGAAGAAAATATTATAGTCAATCGTGGCGTTTACATCGTTCCGGGTTTGCAACGCGGAGAGTGGCGTATAGGCGCCACGTATAATTTTCAGGATAAAGCTCCGGGTATTACACCGGAAGCGCGAACTGAGCTCGAAGAAAAACTGAACGAACTTATGAATATTCAATACCGGTGTGTCAGTCAGGAGTGGGGCTTTCGCCCGACAACGCCCGATCGAAGGCCGCTGTTGGGAAATCACCCGGAACATCCGGCTGTAATAATTTTTAATGGCTTCGGCACAAAAGGAGTAAGCCTGGCACCGTATTTTTCGGATGTTTTAACCCGCTGGATGGAAAATGGCACCCCCTTAAACAAACTGGTGGATATTGAACGTTATAAATCAGTATATTGGACTTCTCCTAAATAACTTATGATGTTGCGAAGAGTATTACTTGCTGTTCTGCTGCTAACTGTAATTATTACCGCCCCCGTAAAAGCCCAGCAGGCGCGGGAAGTATTCGGCAAGAACAGAATTCAATACCGCCAGTTCGATTGGGTATACCTGAGCGGAGAAAATTTTGATGTATACTATTACGATGCCCGTAAAGGAGTTGCCCAGGAAGCACTCGAATACCTCGAAGCCGAGTTCGATCGCATTACCGACATGATCGACTACCCCCCTTACTTCAAAACAAAAGTATTTGTATATAACTCCCTATCGGATCTGCGTCAAAGCAACATGGGCCTGAACCGTAACACCAACAAGATTGGTGGCGAAACCGAATTTGTAAAGCCCTATATAGAAGTAGCACACCTCGGCACAGCACAGGAGTTTAAAGAAGAACTGCTTTTTAAAATCTCTGAACTGATGGTGAACGAGATGATGTTTGGCGGTAACCTGAAAGATATATTTCAAAGTTCTATACTGATGAGTCTGCCGGAATGGTTCGTGGCAGGTGCATCACAATATGTAGCGAAAGGTTGGACAGCCGAGATGGATGACTATATCCGTCAGCTGATGCGTACGCGCAAGGCGAAACGTGCTACAAAACTTTCGGGTAAAGATGCTGCACTGGTAGGACAATCTATCTGGAATTTTATTACCGAGAAGTATGGCAAGAGCAGTATGGCCAACATTCTCAACTATACCCGCGTAACGCGCAACGAAGAGAAGAGCATTCAGATAACACTTGGTATCAGCTTCAAGCAGATGCTAACCGAATGGCAGCGTTACTACTCCGAGATGGAAGCTATAGTAGCGAAGTCGTATGTAAGCGCAGGCGATTCACTGGTCTTCGAATCTCCGAACAACCGCACAACGGAATATACCACGGTGAAAGTTAGTCCGGATGGCAGACATATAGCATACGCAGAGAACGATCGTGGCAGGTATATTATCAAGATCCGTTCGCTCGAAAGCGGAAAAGACAAAACGATTATTTCCGGCGGCAGTAAAGTGATCAACCAACGGGTTGACTACCGGCAGCCGCTCATCGCATGGTCGGACGCAAACACGTTGGGTGTGATCGGTGTAAAGCATGGTGAATATGTATTCTGGTTATACGACCTGAGCACGAACAGCAAACAGCCGCGTGCACTCGAGCGCTTCAGCAACATTCGTAGCTTTAGTTTCTCCGGTAACGGCCGCCTCGTAATTCTCAGTGCCGACTTTGAAGGCAAGAGCGATCTCTTCCTGTTAAGTGCTCGCAGAGATCGTGTAAGAAGATTGACGAACGATCTGTACGATGACCTCGATCCTACATTTATACCGAACAGCAATCGCATCGTCTTTTCTTCCAACCGTACAACGGATACGCTGCGCGCCAATACGAAACCTGAATTTGAAAAACTTACCAACAACTATAATCTATTCGTATTTGATCTTGATAGCTCCAGTCTGTTGCTGAAGCGTGTCACGAATACCCTGAGTAAAGATACCGGTCCGATTGCCAGCGATGAGAGTACATTTTATTACCTGAGTGATCAGCGCGGTATAATAAACCTATTCCGCTATAATAGTGCCAACGGTATATATACGCAGGTAACGAACTATGCGAGCAGTGTTAAGAACTACGACCTCAACGTTAACACCGGAACTATGGCGATGGTGATGACGGAGAATCAGCGGCAACGCATCTATGTAAACCGTTCGTTCAACGTCAATCGGCAGGTGTTTACTCCGGCAACGCGCAGAAAAGAATTGCAGCAGGCGCGTGTAATTCGCGAGAAGCGCAAGCAGGAAGAAAATAAAAACATGAGCATTAAAGATCTGCTCAATGCCCGGTTGAAGGAAGCACAGAAAGCAAATGACACTACTGCCGCACCTGCAGACTCTGTAAATATACCGGTAGATACTGTGCGTGCTCAAACACAAACAGATTCGATTCCTAAACCCGCGGCTGAGAAGAAACCGGATGTTGTGAATACCGATAATTATGTTTTTGAAGATGATGTTGTAAAACAGAATCAGCCAAGCGAATCATTCCTGACGCGCTATGCAAAGGCACGCGATAAAAGCAGAATTACCGGTCCATTCCCATACGAATCAAAATTCAGTGCCGATAACCTGGTAACATCACTGGTGTGGGATCCGCTGCGTAGTTTGGGACTTCTCATTGAGACACAGATGAACGACATGTTGGAAAACTATCGCTTCATTGGTGGTTTGATGGTGCCGGTCGATCTGCAGGGTGGTGATGTATATGGTGAATTTCAATATTTACCTTCACTCATCGACTTTGGTATACGCTTCGATCGTAAAGCTATACGCTGGCAAACTGTTGAGACAGCCGATAACTTGCAGAGCCGTGACTTCAAGTATACACTCAATCGCCTGGAGATAAGCGCTGCACTTCCTATATCCGATCGTATTCGCTTTACTATAAAACCATTTGGTGCTATAGCACGCTCACTTGATCTTGGCGAATCTGATTTCCCGTCAGCGCCTCCATCGGCTGAACCCATTACGAATTACTATGCCGGTGTTCGCTCCGAGCTGGTATACGATAACTCGGTTACTACCGGGTTAAACCTGATTGAAGGTAGTCGCGGTAAGATCAGCTTCCAGCATCACCAGGGACTGAATAACCAGGACCTCAGCTTTACACAAGTGTCTGCCGACTTGCGCCACTATCAGCAGATTTATAAAGAGATCGTGTTAGCGGTGCGCGGTTATGCCGGTACGTTCTTCGGTAATTCTCCTAAAGTATATATGCTGGGTGGTATGGATAACTGGATTGCCAACAAGACACGCTATACCGGAACGACAAGCAAAGGGCAACCGAATCCGCTCGGTGTAGCCTCTGCAAACCAGGATATACTCTTTATGGAATATGCTACCAACTTGCGCGGCTTCAACTATGGAACATTG
>CAMLLI010000136.1 GCA_946480685.1 uncultured Flammeovirgaceae bacterium
ACCGGCAAGTGACGCTACGATAGCAGCGGTAAGGGCCGCGAAGGCAAGTCCTTTCAACCCTACCGGAAGCAGGTTCAACAATACAGGATATGCGCGGTCAGGGTTCAGCTCACCATTGGCAAGCATGTCTTGCTGGAACATACCATCCTGATACAATACATACGCAGCGATACCGGGAAGTACAACAATGATCGGCATCAACAGTTTCAAAAACGCTGCGAACAATATACCGTTGCGCGCTGTAGGAAGATCGGCACCGAGTGCACGTTGTGTGATATACTGGTTACATCCCCAATAGTTCAGATTTACAATCCACATACCACCGATAAGAATGGTAAGTCCTGGAAGATCAAGATAATTCGGGTTGCTCTTATCAAATACCATGTGGAAGTGATCATCTGCTTTCGACATCATCAGGTTGAAGCCCTCTCCTACACCGGATGTATTGAAGTGTTGAGATACGAGATCCATCGCAAGATATGTAGTAGCCAGACCACCAAGGATCAGGAAGAACACCTGGATAACATCGGTATACCCGATCACTTTCATACCACCCAGCGTGATGAAGATGGCAAACACCGCCAGACCGATCATACAGGTCCAGAAAGGTATACCCGATACGGTTGTTACTGCAAGTGCTCCGAGGTATAATATCGAAGTGAGGTTAACCACTACATATAACAGCAACCAGAAGATTGCCATGATCGTACTTACGGTTGGACCATAACGCTGCGTAAGGAACTGCGGCATGGTATAGATCTTGTTCTTGAGGTAGATCGGCATGAAGAAGATCGCTACGATCATCAGTGTAGCCGCTGCCATCCACTCGTAGGTAGCAATCGCGAGGCCCATCTTGAAGCCTGAACCTGACATACCGATGAATTGCTCGGCTGATATGTTGGAAGCGATGAGCGATGCACCGATAGCCCACCACGTAAGCGAGCCTTCAGCAAGGAAGAAATCTTTAGAATCGGTTGACTGTTTTCGCTTTCTATGATAAATCCAGTAGCCATAGCCGGCCACGATGACGAAGTAAATCAGAAAGACTACATAGTCAACAGTTTGTAATTGTCGCATGGTTCAGGTTGATTCGGTTTGGTTTGCAAATAATTAATAGGTAAAGTCACAACTTCACACGTTCGTTCAATCGATAAAAATGAATGTTCTTTTTGAAACGACAAAATATTTCTTTGTCGTATTCCACTTCTTGCAAATTTTTTAACGTATGGTCAAAAAAAAGAAGCTGTTCCTAAAGTATATCTCAGAAACAGCTTCTTCTGTATGCTATACACAATCAGCTACTTGGTAGCGAATTTATAGGTAGTCTGCGTTGAATATGTTTCACCCGGATTCAACACCACACTTGGAAACTCTGGTTTGTTTGGTGAATCAGGGAAATGCTCTGTCTCCAGGCAAAGTCCGTAACGGTGCTTGTACACCACGCCACCTTTACCAGTAAGCGATCCATCCAGGAAGTTTCCGCTGTAGAACTGAATACCCGGTTCGGTAGTATATACTTCCATATAACGGCCTGATACAGGTTCGTAAACACTCGCTGCAAGTTTCAGACTGTCTTTCGATGAAAGTACCCAGCAGTGATCATATCCTCCTCCCAATTGTATCTGCTGATCTTTATCGTTGATGCGTGCACCAATGGCTGTAGCATTTCTGAAATCAAACGGAGTGTTGGTAACATCTTTAAGTTCACCGGTAGGAATCAATACTTTATCTACCGGCACAAGTTTTTCAGAATGCAACACGAGTTGATGGTCGAGTATATCACGCTTTACATTACCCGTTAAATTGAAGTACGAGTGCTGTGTTACATTCACAATCGTCTTCTTATCGGTTGTCGCTTTGTAATCGATCTTCCATTCGTTGTTGTCAGTAAGGGTATATACTGCTTCAACGTTCAGGTTACCCGGATAGCCCTCTTCCATATCTTTACTTTGATACGTAAGCTTCACCGCTACACCTTCGGATGAAGGAACTTCTTCTATATTCCAGAATACTTTATCGAATCCTTTCAGACCACCATGCAGGTGCTGACCATTGTTGTTCTGCGCTAAAGTATATTCTTTACCATCAAGTTTGAATTTACCTTTGCCTATACGGTTTCCATAGCGACCAACGATCGCTCCGAAATACGGTGCCGGTGTAAGGTAGCCCTGAAGCGAATCGAACCCGAGCACGATGTCTTCGAGTGCTCCGTTCTTATCCGGAGTTTTAAGCGATGTAACGATGGCTCCGTAGTTGATCACCTGCAGCTCCACGCCATTCTTGTTTTTCAAAGTATATACGCTCACCTCCTGCCCGTCAGGCAATTTTCCGAAAGGAGCTTTGGTAACAGACGCTTTTGCAACGGCTACTGTATCCGCAGCAGGCTGTTGTGTTTCTTCTTCTTTTTTCTTGCAGGCTTGTGACATAATTACACTTACGAATAAGGTATAAACAATAAGCTTTCGCATAAACTTAGGGGTTTGGTATTTCAGAAACTACTCGATTTTTGAAATGAATATCGGAAAGCGAACGCAGACGATCAGCACTGAATTCAGGCGTGATGTCGCGTTGCGGATTGGCCAGCATCTCGTATCCTACCATGAACTTCTTCACAGTAGCCGAACGCAGCAGCGGTGGATAGAACACCATGTGCCAGTGCCACTCAGCATGGGCTTCACCATCACTTGGTGCCTGGTGTATACCGGCCGAATATGGAAATGATACTTCGAAAAGATTATCATAGCGCGCAGCCATTCTGCGATATGCATCCGCAAAAGCGTTACGCTCTGCATCGTTCATTTCGGTGATGCGCGCCATCGGTCGCTTGGGAATGATCATGGTTTCGAAAGGCCATGTTGCCCAGAACGGTACCACTACAGCGAAGTGATCGTTCTCAAACACAATACGCTCCTGGTGTTTTTGTTCAAGCTTCCAGTAATCAGCCAGTAGTGTAGCGCCTTTGCGTTTGAAATAGTCCAGCTGATGTTGTTGCTTTTTCGCTGGCTCTACGGGAACGGATTGCTGTGCCCAGATTTGTCCGTGCGGGTGCGGATTCGAGCAGCCCATCACTGCGCCTTTGTTCTCGAAGATCTGGATATACTGTATATTCTTGTTCTTGCCGAGCTCGGTATATTCGTTGATCCACAGGTCTACAACGCTACGGATACCCGCCACATCCATTTCGGCAACGGTAAGATCATGACGCGGTGAGAAACAGATCACACGGCATATACCGGCTTCGCTTTTGGCAATGAGCAGATCGCTGTCGCGGAACTCGCCTGCCGGTACATCATCTACCAGGGCTGCAAAATCGTTGGTGAAGCTATAGGTAGAAGTATATTTCGGATTTACTTCTCCATTGGCGCGCACATTCCCCGGACATAAGTAACATGTAGGATCGAATGCGAGCAAAGCCTGTCCACCGGTCTTCTCAACCTGTCCCTGCCACGGGCGTTTGGAGCGGTGCGGTGACACCTGTATCCACTCTCCGGTTAAGGGATTGTATCGTCTGTGTGAGTGATCTTTTAAATCGAACTGCGTCATATATATACTTTCAAATCCATTACACAAAGGGCACGAAGGAGGCACAAAGTGTCACGGAGCTATACTATACTTTTTTGGTTGGGAGTTGTTGTTGCCATTTCCAGGCGGAGCGCATCATTTCTTCTACGCCCAGTTTGGTTTCCCAGCCTAATTCTTTATTTGCCAGCGTTGTGTCGGCATATATCTTTTCAACATCGCCAGGTCTGCGGTCTACAACTTTATAGTTCAGCTTCAGGTTGTTTACTTTTTCAAACACCTGTATCAACTGCAGCACGGTTAAACCTTTACCGGTGCCGAGGTTGAAGAATTCGTAGTTGTTCTTTTGCTTTTTGTCGATCAGTCGCTTTAACGCTATTACGTGTGCTACGGCAAGATCCACTACATGTATATAGTCGCGCATGGCAGAACCGTCCGGAGTATCGTAGTCGTTGCCAAACACCATGAGTTGCTGGCGTATACCGGCTGCTGTTTGTGTGATGAACGGAACGAGGTTAGCAGGCACGCCATTGGGCAATTCGCCTATCAACGCAGAGTCATGTGCGCCTACCGGGTTGAAGTAACGCAGGGATATAGCCTGTATATCTTTATTTACTTTGCAGGTGTCGCGCAATATCTCCTCGCCGATCTGCTTGGTATTTCCATAGGGAGATTCAGCGGGCTTAAACGGTGTTGCTTCGGTTACCGGCAGTTTATCCGGCTGACCGTATACGGTACATGACGATGAAAATACAATGTTGGGAATGCTATACTTCTTCATCGCTTCGAGCAACAGCACGAGCGAGAGCACATTGTTCTTATAGTAAAGCAAGGGTTTCTCTACCGATTCACCAACCGCTTTGCTGGCGGCAAAGTGAATGATCGAATCAATGTCACGATGTTTTTCGAAGAAAGCCGTAAGCTTGTCTTCTTCACATAAATTGAATTGAACAAATTCAGGGCGTACTCCGGAGATCTTTTCGATCCCGTTCAATACTTCTGCCTGTGAGTTGGAAAGGTCATCGATGATGATAACTTCAAAACCTTCCTTGATGAGTTCTACTGCGGTGTGAGAGCCAATGTAGCCGGTTCCACCGGTCACTAATACTTTTTTTTTCATGCCCTAATGTAAAGCAATTTTCTCGATTGACTTACTCACGCTGGTACCATCTTTTATATTCACGATATAGGTTTCCATGGCAATGCCGAATCGTTCTGCATACGCCTGCTTCACCGCAGCCAGGAACGTGCCTACATCTTCCTTCTTCACCAGGTTGATGGTACAACCACCAAAACCTCCGCCCATAACACGGGCACCCCATACGCCTGAAGAAGCTTTTGCCTGATCTACCAGGAAATCAAGTTCAGGACAACTCACTTCATATAGTTTGGATAAACCTTCGTGTGTCTCAAACATTTTCTTACCAAAGGCTTTCAGGTCATGACGCTCCAGGTCCTTGCTGGCTTCCTGCACGCGTGCAATCTCTTGTACCACATAGAGGCAGCGATCGAATACTTTACCTTTCAGTTCATCCTGATGTTTGCGTACCATCTCTTCACTTACATCGCGAAGGCTGTTGATGGATGGATAATATTTCTTAAGAATAGCAACGCCTTGTTCACATTCATTTCTGCGGGTGTTGTATTCTGAATCTACCAGCGAGTGTTTTACTTTGGAATCACACAGCACAATGGTAAAGTCTTTCAATTCCAGAGGCGAGTAACGATACTCCAGTGAACGGCAGTCAAGCAGGATCACGTTGTTCTCTGAACCCATCATACTGGCGAATTGATCCATGATGCCGCACTTCACGCCAACGAAGTTGTGCTCCGACCACTGTGCTATCTTGATCAGTTCAATCTTGTCGATGTTGTGATTGTTAAGTGCGCTGAGTGCATAGGCGAAACCACATTCAACAGAAGCTGAAGAAGAGAGCCCTGCTCCCATCGGTATATTTCCACCGAATACACATTTGAATGGCTTCAGACTATATCCTTTATCTACAAACTGGCGGATAACACCCAGCAGGTAATTAGCCCATGCCGGAGCTTGTGTGCGCTGCGGATTTTTTAAATCAACAGTATAGTATTCGTTATACTTGACAGAGTATATTTCTGTTTTTTGATCAGGTGAAGCTGCTATAGCAAAAACCGTTTCGCGGTCAATAGCTGCGGGCATTACGAACCCGTCATTATAATCAGTGTGCTCACCAATAAGATTAATTCGGCCCGGTGAGCGAACGAGCATCGGCTCGTCTTGATACAATTCTCTGTACTTGCTCAGTACATCCTGCGCGGTCAGTTCCACTATTAAAAATAAGTTTAGGTGTCCTCTATAAAATAGTAACCGGAGATCAAACTCCTTTCGATCTCCGGTACTTAACCAATCAATTAACCCAAAATGTTAATGACGATACGAAGTACACGAATCGCCCTGACATTAGAAATAAAAGCGCTGTTTCCAGCGTGAAATAACGATTCCGGTAACGTTCTTAAAGCAGAAGAAGTCGGAAAGTCGGGAGTCCGGAAAGTTAAGTTTGAGCATATTGTGAGTTGGTGCATAGATTGAAATGAAGAATCAAGAAGACAGAAGTAAGAAGGAGTCCGGAAGTCCGGAAGTCGGGAAGTCCGGAAGCTAAGTTTGCAGGCATATGCAAGTTGGTGCATAGATTGAAATGAAGAATCAAGAAGTAAGAATGAAGAATCAAGAAGTAAGAATTAAGAAGTAAGAAGCTCAACCAAAAAGACTTTCCGTCTTCCGGACTTTCGGACTTCCCGACTCTTTTACTCTTCTTACTTCTTACTTCTTACTCCTTACTTCTAACTCACAGCTCGCAACTCAAAGCTCCCAGCTATTTCTCTTTTCCCGTCAGCTTCTTAATCAACGCTACTTCTTCTTTACTATACGGAGTGCCGTCTTTGCGGAAGATGTCGTGGAACCATACTTTCGGTTCTTTGCCATCGGGCATCGGTGTGTCCCAGGCATATATAGTGTTGGTTTTACCAGCGACTAATCCCCAGTTATAGGCTCCTATATTTTCCTGTTTGAGCATAGGCATTACGTTGTCGAAACGGCTGTTGCGTGTGCGCGCCATATACTCGGTACAGATCAGCGGGCGACCGGTTGAACGCAAGCTGTCAATCCACTGCTTGTGAACTTCAGGCTCCATATAGTTGTGATAGGTGGTAACATCCGAGTTGTCCAATTGATAGTGGTTCAGATCAACGAGATCTTTGTTCCATACACCAACGGACAATGGCTGCGATGGATTTACTTCTCTCCCCCACTGAAATACTTTCTTCAGCAGCGGCATAGATTTGTTCCCATAGCCCGAGTTACCTGGTTCGTTATATAGATCCCAGAGTACTATACGCTTGTCTTTTCCGAAATGTGTAAGTATATCTTTAGTATAGCGTTCCAGTACAGTATAGAGTGTACTGTCTTCATGAAGTTTATCGCCCGGGTCGCGCACCCAGCCTGAGTTGTGGATGCCGGGTTTGGGATCCGGTTGTTTACCGGCCTGGTACGTTGGATTCCAGCAATCATCAAACAACACGAACAAGGTAGATATACCATGCTTATCGGCAATGTTGAGGTATTCATTTACACGATTCTTGAAACCGGCAGAATCTATTTCCCATGCCAGGTGATGCAGGTATACACGCATGGAGTTCATGCCTATATCTTCGGCCCATCCCAGTTCGCGATTGATGGTCGCTGTATCGAATGTCTCAGCCTGCCACATTTCTAATTGATTGATAGCAGTGCTCGGTATAAAATCACTGCCGCGCAGCCAGCCCCATTGTTTATACCATTCGTTGGCTTGCTCCTTCGTCCAGATATCGCGCACTGCGGGTACCTGTTCCGTTGGTTGCTCCTGCGCTGTTTCTTTCTTCTGACAGGCTGTGAACAGCGATATCAAAAGAATCACAGCGAGCAGTTGTTTACTGATTTGTTTCATAGATTATTTAGGATTTATTAATTTCTTGATCGTTGGAGCAGGTTGAGGTTTTATACCGGGAGTACCTGTCTCAATATAGGGCCAGCCATTTTTATACTGCAGCTTGTCGATCAGCATAATTCTGCCTTTATCTTTCAGTGCTGCATCACGTGCTATCGCATGGTATATAATCCAGTCGTTACCGGCATCGTCAGTAACAACCGAGTTGTGACCGGGCGCAAGCCAGGCATCGTTCTTTACAAGTATAGCACTGTGGTTGTCTTTCTTTACTTCACCATAACGCTCGAACGGACCAGTTGCTTTTTTGGATCGCGCCACCATCACGGCATAGTTCGCCTTATCGCCACAACAATTGTCACCGGAGTATAGCAGGTAATAATAGTCATCGCGATAATGAATCCACGCACCTTCAATGAGTCTGCTATAGTCTGCATCTTTACCAGGCTGCACTATATCTGCAGGAGACGTGCCGGCTTTGAACGACACGCGATCGTCATTCAGCTCTTGTACTTTAATCGGCTTGAAACCCGAGCCCCAGTATAAATATTTCTTGCCCGTAGCCGGATCATCAAAAGCCATCGGGTCGATGTTGATAAACTCTTCACCGCATACCAGCGGCTGACCTATATCAACAAACGGACCTGTCGGGTTCTTTGAGACAGCAACACCGATACACTTCCCGATCTTATCGTCAGGTGACTCTCCTGAGTAGTATAAATAGTAGTGTTTCTGCTTTGCATCATATAGCACATGCGGAGCCCAGAAGTCCTTGTCTGCCCACGTTGGTTTGGTTGGTAATGCATCACCAGCAATGTCCCAATGGACAAGGTCTTGTGACTTCGCAACCTGTATGTGATATAGTGTATCGTTTACTTCCG